>CAYGNU010000358.1:0-4205 GCA_964351175.1 uncultured Roseivirgaceae bacterium
ATCCTTCCTTATTTATGAAGTCCAAGGATAGCAATGGAATGGTTGACCTAGATATAGCAATGATAAATTTCGGAGTTGATGGAAATGAAATAACCAACTATAACATTGAAGGTTCTGTGACTAACTTAAACCTAACTTTCTCATCAGGCGATAGTCGTTTTGAAGGAGGTAAATTGGTTGCCGAATTTGCAACCGTAGTTCATAATGGTTCTAATGATATTATTGTAAATGCAAATGAGTCGTTGACAGGAAGCATTAATTCTACCGGTGATTTAATCTATGTTGATCAGCAGCCTCAAACCATTGATGTAAACATTACCAATAGAGGCCGGTTAATAGATGGAACAAATTAATTATGGATAAAATAACGATTATTTGCGGTACTAATAGAGTTGATTCTGTCTCCTATCAGATATCAGTTATCTATCAACAATTGCTTAGTAAGCTTGGATCAAAGGCTGAGATTATTGATTTGACTGATTTGCCAAATGATTTTGCTTTTACCGCTTTGTATGAAAAAGCAGGTAAAAACAAAGAGTTCAATCATTTCAGAGAACTTATGTCTCAGTCTGATAAGTTCATATTTGTAGTTCCCGAATATAACGGTTCTTTCCCGGGCATATTAAAAACCTTTATTGATGGCCTTGAATACCCCGGTGCATTTAAAAATAAAAAGAGTGCATTGGTCGGTATTTCCTCAGGAATACAAGGTGCGGGATTGGCACTGAGCCATCTTACAGATATTTTTCACTATTGTGGCATGGAGGTTCTATCTCTAAAACCAAAACTCTCGCACATTGAAAAGAATTTTAATGGTAAGGAAATTACTAACCCTCTATATCAGCAACTTATAGAAGAGCAGGTAGAGAAGGTTATTAAGTTCTAGGCCTATTCTATACCCCTTTAATCAGTCTCCATTGGTCATCATAGCCTAATTCATTAGCATCTACCATTTCTCTAATCAACTCTAGGAACTCCTGTTTATCCGGAGGATTTATTGTTTCAAGCAAAATCTCAACTGGTACTGGTTCTTCTCTGATAATATGGTTTATCTGCAGTCTGTATTGAACCAAATGCTCTATATGTCCTGACTTTTTTTGTTGAACGCAAACATCACAAATACTACAATGATCATAAGTAGTCTCGCCAAAATATGCCAGCAATTGAGCAGTCCTGCATTGGTGATCATTCGATAAGTAATTGGTAACAGCTTCGATTTTTGATTTAGCATTTTCTTCTCTTTCCTTCAAGCGTTTTACATTTAAGGGAAGTCTTTCTGCATCAAATCTCTGCTGAACAAAAGTTAGTTGTGGTTTATCCTTTTTCTGACTATAATTAATAATACCAAGGTTGACTAATGCAACAAGGGCTTCAATAATCTTTCGTTCAGTTGTTTCTAATTGTTTAGCTATTTGATTCTCTGAGATTTTCAAAAAATTGCTAAAAAGTTCACCCCCATATAATCTTAAAATGGTTTTAATTAACGAATCGAATCTCGCCTGAGCAATCTGAAACTCATATAAAGCTTTATGATCAACATTAAAATTAAGCTGCGATGGCTGATGGAAACTCTCGTTAAAGAGAATTAATTCTTCTTCTTCCAATTTCTTCAATACATAATATACTTGAAGATGGTTAAGCTGATAGCTCTCAGAAAATTCATGAATATCAAAATCAAAACGCTGATCTGATCCGCTACCAACAGCCAGCTTATAATAATTAGCTAAACATTGATAGGTTCTCTTTATCAATGATAATTCAGGATGTTGAAGTTTTAGCTTGTCACTTAGTTCCCGTACATCGGCTGCATTGTATAAAATAAGAGCATAGGCCTTTTTTTGATCACGTCCTGCTCTTCCCGCCTCCTGATAGTAAGACTCAAGGTCCTGAGTTAAACTCATGTGAATAACAATACGAACATCTGGTTTATCGATGCCCATACCAAAAGCATTAGTTGCCACCACGACTCTGGTTCTATTGCTTTGCCACTTTTTCTGCTTTTCTTTTCTATCCTCATAACTTAGGCCAGCATGGTAGAAGTCAGCAGAAATACCATGTTTGTATAAAAGTGTAGCTAGTTCTTTGGTGGCCTTACGAGTGTTAACATAAACAATAGCCGAGCCCATCACATTTTTAAGCACCTCCAGAAGTTTCCTCTCCTTATCCTCCACTTTTCTTACGGAATAACTAAGGTTGTCACGAGCGAAGCTCTTTTGAAATATATTCTGTTTTTTAAATAGTAATTTTTCCTGAATATCAACCTTAACCTTTTCGGTTGCAGTGGCCGTCAGGGCAATGACACTAACTTCTGGAATAAGGCTCCTTATCTCTGCAATCTCCAAATAAGAAGGCCTAAAATCGTAACCCCATTGTGATATACAATGGGCCTCATCAATAGCTAATAAACTCACGGTCATTTTCGTTAGTCTTGCTAGAAACAAATCTGTTTTGAGCCTTTCTGGCGAAACATATAAAAACTTCACCGAGCCATAAATGCAATTATCAAGCTTTATATCAATCTCCTTTGGACTCATGCTTGCATTAATAGCAATGGCTTTAATGCCTCTTTTATTTAACTGATCAACCTGATCTTGCATAAGGGCTATTAAAGGAGTAACCACTATACAAATACCCTCAAGCATTAATGCTGGCACCTGAAAGCAAATAGATTTACCTCCACCGGTAGGTAAAAGCGCTAAAACATCATCGCCATTCAATACTGCATTAACAATTTCCTCCTGTCCAGGTCTGAAGGAACTGTGTCCCCAAAATTTAGATAATATGTCAACAGGTTTAACCATTAATACACTTTCGTTCTAGGCTAATATAACCAAAAAAGGCTACCAAAAAGGTAGCCTTCGTATTCTATAATTTTTGAAGAATTAGTTGGCCGCTTGAAGCAATTTAACTCCAGTATCTCCTAAATGCTTTGATAATATCTTTCTGTATTCAACAGTATTAGTATAGCCGCCATTAGCACTAAAAAACTCTTCCATTAATGGCTGCCAGTCACTATTCATTGGCATTATAAATCCAAATTGTTCAGAACTCTTATCGCCTACAGGATGTCTCTTCAATGCCTTTCTTCTAGCCACTGCATCTAAATAGAAAGCGAGGTCTAGGTAAGAGAACGATTTTGGATCAGCCAATACCTTTTCCAAAGTTTCTGCACTTGAAGCTGCATATGCAATTTTCATGTCGGGATAATACTGGCTTTTGATATCTAATAATCTTTTTTCATTCGTTGTACCCTTAGCAATATAAGCAGTAAGTCCAGCGAATGTCTTGTTAATATCACTCATATTAGTAAGGGTAGCGACATTGCTTTGAGTGACAAGGATAGCAAAGTTGGTGATCCATGCCGGACTAAACTTGATCTCCTTTTTACGGGCCTCTGTCATAGTAACATTTCCAAGACCAAATACACCGCCATTACTAGCTTTAACCTTGTCAAACATCCCTCTAAAACTACTGCCATCACCTACAAATTTAGAAGTGACTTTTACGCCTTTTTTAGTATTGACATAAGCAACAAAGTCATTCATTATATCTACACAAATACCAGTCAATTTTCCAGACTCATCTTTATATACAAAGCCTGGTGTTTCTACATAGGCCAGGGAAATTGTTCCGCTTCCAGAACCTTTTATCTTGCTCCAGCTATCTCCAGTATATTGAGAATATCCCAATGTAGAAATTAGAGTTAAGGCTGCAATAAGATTAATTTTCAATTTATTCTTCATAATGTTGGGGTTTTACATAATCATAATTAATCAATATGACTTTTGTAACCAATCAAATTCAATGTCAATTTCTCTCGATGTAAGTTTATTCCTAATTAAACTATTTTTTATATTAAGTATAGTGCTTAACAGCCGTCCTAAATGTATTGCAGTGAGCATCAACTAAGTCTTTAAGTTTTTCACTATATCCCCCACCCATGGTTATGACTAGAGGGATATTATGCGACTTACTTAAGTGTATGACGAATTCGTCTCTACGCTTAACTCCTGCTTTTGAAAGCGACATTTTTCCGAGCTTATCCCCTTTCATTACATCAACACCTGCTTGAAAAAACACAAAATCAGGTTTCACTGATTTGAATAATTTATCCACATTTTCACTTAAAACAGCTAAATAACTTTCATCACCAATGCCAGTGGGCAATGCAATATCCAAATCTGATTTTTCCTTGTGTAGTGGAT
>CAYGNU010000358.1:4215-5131 GCA_964351175.1 uncultured Roseivirgaceae bacterium
ATAGTTGGCCGTGCCATGCATAGAGAATGTAAAAACCCGCTTATCTCCCTCAAAAATCTTAGCCGTTCCATTTCCTTGATGTACGTCAAGATCAATTATCAGTATCTGTTTTGCCAACTCATTTTTCAGAAGGTATGAAGAAGCAATGGCGAGGTCATTTAAAAAACAAAAACCTTCACCATGCCCAGCATAAGCATGATGTGTTCCCCCTGATAAATTAATAGCTATGCCGTTTTCTTTAGCCAGAAGTGCTGAAGAGACAGTACCTGCTACACTATTACGAGCTCTACTTACAGTTAATTCATTAACGGGTAATCCTATTTTCCTCGCTGCTTTACTGGCAATAGTAAGGTCTCGTAATGAAGTCCAATACTCTTCAGTATGCACATCAAGAATCAACTGCTCATCAACTAACCCAGGATCATAAACCTGATCTTCATCAATGGTGCCTTCATAAATGAGCTGTTCTTTAACCAATTCATATTTCTCGATTGGGAAGCGATGCCCATCAGGAAGTTGGTAAATGTATTTATTTGAAAAAGCGAATTTAATCACCAGTTAATAGGCTCTTTATTTAGAAATGATGCAATTCCTTTTTGGCAATCTTCACTAGCACGTGCTTTAGCATTCATTTCTGCAGCATATTGTAATCCATCTTCTAAAGTCATAGACGGTACGGCAGCAATCATTTGTTTGGTAAAGGCCATAGACTGACCACTATTCTTCTCAATGAGCATATTGGCAAACTCCATTACCTTTTCTACTATCAAATCATTATCAACTACTTCATTAATCAAACCAAGATTGACTGCTTCCTCCGCACTGATTAGCTCACCAGTAAGCAGTAATTGTTTTGACTTCATTTCGCCAATTTTACGAATTAAAAAGACTTTTACGAGGGCTGGAATGAATCCTA
>CAYGNU010000359.1:0-5128 GCA_964351175.1 uncultured Roseivirgaceae bacterium
TTATTGGTTAAAGCAAAATATGCGTGATTGATATCGTTAAAAGTCTGATGCATTTCACGCATTTCTTCCATTTGATCTTTGTCGAATATTTTTCCATCATCTGATACGTGAAGCAAATGTAATTCTGAGTCGTTTTCCATTGCTAGATCCCTAATAAAGTCAAGGTTTTCTTCTTTCTCTATATCTTTAAAATCAGTAATGAAAAGCATCTTTTTAAAGGTTATGTCAGCGGGTACTTCACATATTAAAAACACCGGCAAATCTATTGTCTGAATGACTTGTGCGGCATTGCTTCCGTAGTATTTATCGGTGTGGTTTTCACCTTTTTTACCCATTATGATTAAGTCATAATCATACTTTTGTTCGTTAATCACATCACAAATGTCCCCTTTCACTAAATCTACAGGTTGAAAGATCTCATTTTCAGCCAAGAAATCGACCATTTCTTTTTTTGCTTTATCGATAAGTTCAGGCTTTAATCTTTCGTTACCCATGGAGTGAATAATATTTACTTCCATATTGTGACGTTCTGCCCAGGCATTGGCAAACCTGACGGCATTCACGGCCGAGACGGACTTGTCTATAGCACATAAGATTTTCTTGCTTTTCATGATTCCTGATATTTAGTTTATCTAAATTATAGGACACATGATGATTTCTTTGTGATGGTAGTCATTATAGAATTTGATTATGGTCATTAAAACGCAGTTTAAACATTAATATAAATTAGAACGTTTACTGATTATGAAAAAAATCAGATACATTTTTATTCTTCTAATCATCTATTCATGTGGTAGTGATTCAGATCCTGGTCCATCAACTCCCAATTGTGATAATGGGCCAATCATAAATCAAACAGAAATACAAGATTTATCTACATGTCAAAGTAGTGATGGCCAGATTAACATTTCTGCCACAGGATCATCATTAGAATATAGTATTGATGGTGTGAATTTTCAGAGCTCTGAAATGTTTTCCGGTCTGAGTGCCGGTGAATATCAAATAACTGTGCGTGACAATCTCGGCTGCACGGCCACAGCTACTCTTAATATTAGTTCACCAGAGAGCACAGTATCGGTGAGTAATATTGAGGCTCTTGATTCAGGGTGCGAGCAATCTAATGGCAGTATTATCGTATCTGCGGCTGGACAGGGAGAGTTATCTTTTTCAATTAATGGAGGTGCAGCTCAACAAAACAATGTGTTTTCAGGGCTAAGCGCTGGAACATATCAACTTAGTGTGGAAGATGAGAATGGATGTTCTACAGCTCAATCCGTTAAAGTTTTATCAGGAACTTCTTTTTCAATTCAGGTGCGGAGCATTTTTGTCGCTAGCTGTAACATTAGCAATTGTCATAATGGGAGTAACTCAGGACTACCGAATTTCAATGATTTTGATGAGATTAAAAGTAGGGCAGCTGATATAAAAGCGAGAACACAAAGTGGAAATATGCCTGTTAATAGTTCTTTAACTCAAGAACAGAAAGATTTAATAGCTTGTTGGGTTGATGATGGTGCTTTTGATAATTAACTGAAAAGACCATTGATTTCTACATCTATTTTATTAACAATAGAAGCAAAATCGTCAGGCTTATTAACAAAATCTAAATCATTCATTTCGATGACTAGTAACTTACTTTCATTGTAAGTGCCTATCCAATCATTGTAATGCTGATTTAAGTTTTTAAGGTAATCAAGCCTTATAGCATTTTCATAACTTCGTCCTCTCTTCTCTATTTGTGAGACAAGCTTGGGTATATCAGCCTTAAGATAGATAAGTAGATCAGGAGCTTGCACATGCTGAATCATGGATTCGAAGAGCGTAAGGTAGCTACCATAGTCACGATCATTCAGGTATTTAGATTTATATAGATTAGCAGCGAAAATATAGGCATCTTCATAAATAGTCCGATCTTGAATAGTAGATGTATTACTTTCTCTTATCCTCTTTATTTGATTGAATCTGCTATTTAGAAAGTAGATCTGTAAATGAAAGGACCAGCGCTTCATGTCCTCATAGAAATCCTCTAAATAAGGATTATCCTCAACAGATTCCATTTCAGCTTTCCATCCAAAGTGTTTCGCAAGCATTGTAGCCAATGTTGTTTTACCTGAACCAATATTCCCACAGATGGCGATATGCATGCTCTCTTTCATTGGTGCAAAACTATAAGATTACTAAATAAATTGATGTCTGATCCATGTGTATTTATTTAAGATTTAAGACTCAATTCATTTTTATGAAAAAGACTTTAAAAACTTACATTAAAGTAAGGTGAGATAAAAAATATAATAGTTTAGAGCAATAAAATTAAATTAATATTTTCGCAAGTTATTACTCAAAATTAGAGGTTAAAATATATACAGTTGGCTAGTAGGCATTCTTTATTCTTTTTATTAATCGTGCTTTATTCAGTATCATCTCATTCTCAGATACTTGAATATGATACTCATATAAGTGTGGATAAAGGAGTAAAAACAACCAAAAGATCTTTCTTAGTTCAAGTTAATAGGCCAGAAGAAATCTGGCTTTCAAACTTATCCATTTATCACAATGCTTCTCAGGAGGTAAAAGGGCTTAAGGCCGAAATTTTTGATCATAATGGAAAAGTGATTAGAAAGCTAAAGGCAAAAGAGGTAGAAACAAGAGCATTTATTTCTAATGGAACTTTTTTTGGAGATGATTTGATAAAAGAATTTGATTTGGCCTGGAATGAATTTCCATACCGGTTTAGATATTCATATGAAATGGAGGATAATAGCTTCATTTATTTGGCACATTGGCTCCCTGTGTATAATGATAATGTTAAGACCGTTAGTGCAAAGCTAACAGTAGATGTTCCGATTGACTATAAGTATAACATACATGTTAATGGAGTACCCAATATTACTGAACAAGTTATAGCGGGAAGGAGGGTACTATCATGTGAGTCGAGTTATTCGAATAAAATAAATGGAGAAAGTTTTTCGCCATCAGCATACGAACTTTTCCCACACGTGTATTTAGTTCCTGAAGAATTCTTTTATGGTGTTGAAGGAAATAGTAATTCGTGGAAATCTTATGGTGAATGGCATGTTAAACTTAACGAGGGGTTAGATTATCTAACTTCAACCGAGAAAACTAAAATTGATCAGATTATAAGTGCTAACCCTGACACATTACTATTGATAAAGGAGCTTTATTACTATTTACAAGATCATACTAGGTATATTAATGTAGCTATCGACATTGGAGGTTTAAAACCCTATCCAGCTACATATGTATGCACGAATAAGTATGGAGATTGTAAGGCTCTTACTATATATATGAAGGCTTTATTGAAATATGCAGGAATAGGCTCTAATTACACAGTAATAAATGCAGGGGATGATGCTGAGAGGATAATTGAAGAATATCCTTCGCAACAATTCAACCATGTCGTACTAACCGTTCCTTTGAGAAATGATACGCTATGGATAGAGAATACTGTGGATTATCTACCTTTTGGTTACAACGGTACTTTTACGCAAAATAGAAAGGCACTAGCGGTGGATTTGAAGAATAGTAAGTTGATCAACTCTCCTGCGTTGAGTTTGTATGATGTTTACACCAGAAGAGAATTTATATTTGATATCGATGACTTTGGCAAAGGCACTCTAAATTTAAATGCATTATTGCGTGGAGAATTATTTGAGAAGTATAGTTATTTAAAAAGGCATGCTACAACAAAAGAGTTTAATACTGAGGTGGTCAAGGATTTCAAGATATCAGATTCTGAACTATTAGAGTATACCGTGGAAAACTTTGAAAGGGATGACTTCGCAATGAGTTTAGAAATCAAACTTAGGGTTGAAAATCAAATAAAAAACTTGGGTTCAATAAAAGTAATTAAACCTTATTCTATCAAATTGCCTGAATTAGAGAAACCAATACTTAGAAAGAATGCTGTGTTTGTTAGATGTCCAATCAATGAAGAGTATATCGTCAAATATAGTATGAAGTATATCAATCATTCAAAAATGGAATTGCTAGAAGATGTGCTTATCGAAACAAAATTCGGGCTATATAAACAAGAAAGCACACTTATTAAAGGAGAAATAGTTGTTGCTAAACATTTTCAATTGTACAGCGGCCAATATCAGAAGTCTGATTACAAAGAGTTTTACGAATTTGTTGAGTCGGCTAAAAAGGCTCAAAACCAATCAATCATTTTAAATAGTAATTAATGAAAAGGATCACTTTTTATTTTCTGATAGCTATTTGCAGCAATGCTCTCGGACAAGATTTTTCACTAGAATATGGCAAAATAAATAGAGATGAACTCACTCTATCTGAATACGATAAAGATCCAGAAGCAGAGGCCGTAATTTTATTTGATATAGGAGAAACAAAATTTGTAGATACACAAAACGGTGGTTATGTAATAAATTTTACAAGAACAAAGCGGATTAAGATTTTTGATAAATCAGCAAGTGATTTTGCTGAGGTTTCAATTCCTTATTATGTCGATGGTTATGGAAAGACTGAAAATATTACTTCAATAGAAGCATTTACTTATAATGTAGAAGATGGAGGAGTAGTTAGAAAAAGAGTTAATCCATCATCAATGTATGAAGAACAGTTTAATGATAGATGGCGAATCAAGAAATTTGTATTTCCAGATATTCAAGACGGTTCAATAATTGAATATAAATATGTTTTGGAATCCCCCTTCCATTTTAATTTGCCCGATTGGGAATTTCAAGATGTGATACCTACTGTTTATAGTAAATATACTGCTCGAATGATTCCGTTTTATGAGTATATTTTTATTGCTCAAGGTATAAGTAAATTTGATTACCAAAAATCAGAAATTGCCAAAGAAAATAGATCTTGGGGATCAGTGGCTAAGATGTACGGTCAGAATGTCGGCAACGGTGTTGAATTTCAAGACTATGTACATACTTATGTCTTGAAAGACGTTCCTGCATTTAAGGATGAATCGTACATTACAACTAAGAATGACTATATAATGAAAATGGATTTCCAATTGGCCAAATTCTATGATCCAAATGGAGCTAAAACATCTATAAATACTACCTGGCCTGAACTTAATAAATCATTCTTGAAAAATGAATCTTTTGGCTAGTTACAAAAGCGAAGGGTTAGT
>CAYGNU010000360.1:0-5124 GCA_964351175.1 uncultured Roseivirgaceae bacterium
AAATATTAGTTTAACCCCAGAAAATAATTTGGGGATTTTTTTTGCAGAAACTTCTTTGGCTGATAATGTAGGTCAAGTGTGGGCAGGTGGGGTGTCCTCATCTTTTTCTGGGAGGGTAATGGCAGGCCAATATACTGATCCTGTATTCGGTGACATAACAGCGAAAGCCTATTGTGACGTGTCTATTGCTCAGGCAAATTATGATAAAGTAACCATAACTACTTCTGCCTTGAAAAGTATGAGTATGAAGGTTAGAATAGTAGACGCTGCTGGAACATACGCGACCTCTGACATACAGAATTTGGAGTTATATGAACTTGTCAGTCCAATTGAAAATCTTGAAACTGCGACAAGTGCTAAGGAACTTGAACTTGGAGAGTTAATCGGTGGAGTCAAAATTGAATTGAATCCGGACTCAATCAATTATGTTTATGAAGGTTCTGATACTCCTGGTTTTAGTTATGACGCTAATGGAGTGTACATCTATCAAGCTAAATTTGATTTTATAGGTAAATATAGAACTGATTTTCTTCAGAGATTTGAAGAAGCAGTAGTTCGAGGTGCAGCGGTTGACGAAGAAGACGTTGATAGTGTTTCCTATTTTCTTGATCAATATATAAAAGGATTTGCCATTGTTGGTAAAGATGAAAATAATGCTGTTGTAACATTCAATTTGAATGACGCCAACTCAATTATAAATTTAAAATATACCACTCTTGATGATGAATCACAGCCTGTTGATCAAGAAGCTACTTTCCTGTTAAATTCTCTCAAATCATTTAGTAATGTTACACCAAATGAAAACGTTTTGTGGAGTAATTCATTATTTGATAACATCTCCACTATTAATGAGGTTTTCCAGCTAAGCGGAGATAAGGCATATTTTCAATCTGGTTCTAATCTGTTCATGACTTTAGATTTTTCTAATTTTAAAAGCATAAAAGACTCCTTGCCTAATATTATTATACAAAAGGCTGATTTGACAATTGGCAATGCAGAACCTTCCCTCATAAACGTAGGACTGCCTTCACCTATTGGCTATTACGTTACATCACTTGACAGTATAGCGAATAGAAGTTTAACTAATACCCCTGAGAATACGGTGCTATCAGATCTACCGGTTTCGGTTGGCTACAATGATACTGATAAAGGTTATAGTCAAACTATCCCTTTGTTTTTACAAGCTGTTATTGATGATAAAACGCGATATAACTACGTAGTTATTGGGTTAAATAGATCTGCTCAGGATAACAATCTGAACTCAATAGTTGTGAATAAAAATGATATAAGATTAAAATTCTATTACTCAATACCTGATAATAATTAAAAGATATGTGTGGAATTGTAGCATATGTTGGTCATCGACAAGCACATGAAGTCATCATTAAAGGTCTTAAGAGACTAGAATATAGAGGTTACGACAGCGCAGGAATTGCGCTCCTCAATAATGGACTTAATGTTTATAAAAAGAAAGGGAAAGTTTCTGAGTTAGAGGAATTCATCAAAAACGAAAAACTTGTTAGTACTATTGGAATAGGGCATACAAGATGGGCAACTCATGGAGAACCTAATGATATTAATGCCCACCCTCATTATTCCCACTCTAAAAATCTTGCAATAATTCACAATGGAATTATTGAGAATTATAGTTCATTGAAACAGGAATTAGAAAACAAAGGTCATGTATTTACCAGTGATACGGATTCTGAAGTTTTTATTCATTTTATTGAAGATATTCAAGTTAACAATAATTGCACTTTAGATGAAGCTGTAAGACTAGCTCTTACAAAAGTGGTTGGTGCTTATGCTATTGTTATTATGTCAAAAGATGATCCGAGTCTTTTAATAGCTGCAAGAAAAGGTAGTCCTCTAGTTATAGGAGTCGGAGAGAATGAGTTCTTCTTGGCTTCAGATGCTACCCCTATAATTGAGTATACCAATGAAGTAGTTTATCTGAATGAGTACGAGATAGCCGTTATTAACAACAATGAGCTTAAAATAAAAAATACGCAAGACGTTCCATTAACTCCATATATTCAAACCCTTGATATGGAGCTTGAAGCTATAGAAAAAGGCGGTTATGAACATTTCATGCTCAAAGAAATTTTTGAACAGCCAAAGTCTATTAGCGATTGCATGAGGGGTAGACTTGATGCTAATGAAGGGAGACTAGTGTTAGGCGGTATTAGAGAATATGCAAACAAATTAGTAAATGCCGATAGAATCATTATCGTTGCTTGTGGCACATCTTGGCATGCAGGACTAGTAGCCGAATATTTCTTTGAAGAATTCTGTAGAATTCCCGTTGAAGTTGAATATGCTTCAGAATTCAGATATAGAAATCCAATCATAAATGAAGGAGATATAGTAATTGCTATTTCGCAATCTGGTGAAACAGCTGATACTTTAGCGGCTATAGAATTAGCTAAATCAAAAGGTGCTATAATATTTGGAGTATGTAATGTTGTAGGATCTTCAATTGCAAGAACTTCTCACGAAGGTGCTTATACCCACGCTGGCCCTGAAATAGGTGTGGCTAGTACCAAAGCATTTACAGCACAATTGACAGTACTTAACATGATCGCCTTAAGGGTGGCTCATCAAAAAGGTACAATTTCAGAAAGGAGATATAGGGAATTATTAGTTGAACTTGAAAATATTCCAGCTAAGGTAGAACAAGCCTTAAAGCTAGAACCTCAAATTAAAGAAATAGCTGAGGAATTTAAAGACTCTCGCAATTTCTTGTATTTAGGAAGGGGCTTTAACTTCCCTGTTGCTCTTGAAGGAGCATTAAAACTTAAGGAGATCAGTTATATTCATGCAGAAGGTTACCCAGCTGCTGAAATGAAGCATGGACCTATTGCATTAATTGATGAGGAAATGCCGGTGGTTTTTATAGCTACAAGAGATAGTAGTTATGATAAGGTAGTTTCTAATATACAGGAAGTAAAAGCACGTAAAGGGAGGGTGATTGCAGTTGTAACAGAAGGAGATGTTCTAATTCCTCAAATGGCTGAGTACGTAATTGAAGTTCCAAAAACAGACGAAGCATTAATGCCAATGGTCTCAGTTATTCCTCTTCAGTTATTGTCTTATCATATTGCTGTCATGAGAGGTTGTAACGTTGATCAGCCAAGAAACTTAGCAAAATCTGTTACTGTAGAATAATCAATTATTAAGATATTCTTTCTTTAAAAGAGGAGCAATCTTATATCGCTCCTCTTTTGTATCCTCATAAATAGCTTCTAAAGTTTCATATACTTGTGAAACTCCAATTTTTTCACACCATTCAAATGGGCCAAAGGGGTAGTTAGTACCCAATTTCATTCCTTGATCAATATCTTCCTTGCTAGCCGTGCCTTCCATAACCGTATAAAAAGCTTCATTAATAATCATTAATACTATACGGGGTGTTACCATTCCTATTCTGTCATCTACAATTTCATATGGAAAATCGAGCCTGGCTAATTGTTCTCCATTTAAGTGACCGTCAATTGAACTTACTTCCAAAACATCCCTATCAAAAAAAGTATATAGTCCATTAAAACCATATATATGGTTTGTCCAGATGCCATAGGTGTACCTCAATTCACCAAGCGAAATTTTTATAGTATTTAAAAATATCACTACATCTTCCAATTGAGCATATTCCCCTACCAGCTCAGGGTTTTCATCTATATTGAAATCAAAAATAAAGTCATAAAGTGCTGGTCTATCACAGTCAAAAAAATCAAGGACGTGCTCCAAAATGTGATTCTCTTGCAGTCTATTTTGTGCTTCTATAAACGAACTTTCCGAGCCTACAATTAATATTTTCATATCAACACCAAAATTATTCTAATTAAAGTCACTAATAAGCGATATTAGTAAGGCAAAAATAGAGATAACAAAAAACTATACTACTATGAAAAAGATTATTAACAGCAATCAGGCTCCAGAGCCAATTGGCCCCTATAGTCAAGCTGTATTGGCTGGAAATACATTATATATATCTGGGCAAATTGCGATCAATCGTGCAACTGGAGAAATGAATACTTCAGACATTGAGTCAGAGACTAAACAAGTTATGCGCAACTTAGCATCAATACTAGATGAAGCCGGTTATGATTTTACGAATGTGGTTAAATGCAGCATTTTTATTAAGAGCATGGATGATTTTGGTAAAATAAATGGGGTTTATGGTCAATATTTTATGGAGAACCCTCCTGCCAGAGAAACAGTTGAAGTTAGTCGCCTGCCTAAAGATGTTAATGTAGAAATTTCTTGCATCGCCATAAAATAATCTGATGCTAACATGAATAATCATAACTGTTATTCGAAGGCATAATTTGTTAGCTTTGCACTCCTAAATTTATAAGCATGCAAAACGGGGTAAGAGTAAGATTCGCACCAAGTCCAACAGGAGCATTACATATTGGTGGTGTAAGAACGGCATTATACAACTATCTATTTGCCAAAAAGAATAATGGCAAAATGATATTGAGAGTAGAAGACACTGATCAAGCAAGGTATGTTGAAGGTGCTGAAGATTATATCATGAACGCTTTAGAGTGGGTTGGTATCGTTCCAGATGAAAGCCCTAAGGTAGGTGGGGAATATGGTCCATATAGACAGTCTGAGAGGAAAGGCATGTATATGGACTATGCCAAAAAACTGGTAAATGAAGGCAATGCATACTACGCATTTGATACTTCTGAGGAGCTTGATGCCATGCGCGAGCGACTTAAGGCAGCCAAAGTGGATACCCCGCAGTATAATGCTATAACAAGAATGCAAATGAAAAACTCATTGACTTTATCTGAAGAGGAAGTCAATGCAAGGTTAGACTCCGGTGATCCATATGTAATTCGGCTTAAGGTTCCTCGTAAAGAAGAAGTTAGACTCAACGACATGGTACGTGGCTGGGTAATGGTGCATTCTTCAGCTATTGATGATAAGGTTTTAATGAAATCGGATGGAATGCCTACGTACCACTTAGCCAATGTGGTAGACGATCACCTGATGAAAATTACACACGTAATTAGAGGAGAAGAGTGGCTTCCTTCCGCACCCTTACATGTGTTATTATATAAATATTTAGGTTGGGAAGATACAATGCCTCAATTCGCTCACCTACCTCTACTC
>CAYGNU010000361.1:0-5110 GCA_964351175.1 uncultured Roseivirgaceae bacterium
TCCACTAAAAATTGATTTCCTGACCATGCATAAGAATGAGGCATATAAACAGAAATGTAACCTTCTAAATCAAGCGACTTCAAAGATTCATTAGTTACAAACCCTAATTTCAGTAATCTCTTATTTTCATCCATAGCCACTAATACAGGTTTATTAAACTTCTTTTGATCCCCTACAAAAGCTCCTATCAAATCTTTTAAGGAACTATATATAATATTAACAAAAGGAATCTTGATAAGATATCTTTCAAAGTACTCAAAGAATGGTCGCGTAATGAAAAATGAAACTAAAAATCCTAAGAAAGTAACCGCAGACATAATGATTACAAACCCTAATCCAGGTATGTCAACTGGGATTAATCCATCAATCCAGTCAAGGCTTTGGAAAATAACATAGATCGTTAATGTGAGAGGCACTACAAACAATAAACCTCTTAAAAAATAAGTGACTACTCTATTGAATGTGAATTTTGACATAATTCTAAAATATGGGCCATAAAAAAAGGGCTTCAAAGAAGCCCTCTAAATTACTTTATAATATCTATCAAATTGCGATACCAATAAATGATTTAAATGCAATCCCCATTAAACCTGTAATGAGCATTGTTATGCCTAATCCTTTTAAACCATCAGGAACATTTGAATATTTTAACTTTTCACGAATAGCTGCTAAAGCTACAATGGCCAATAACCATCCAATACCTGAACCAAATCCAAATACAGAAGCTTCTGCTAAGGTGTAATCTCGTTGGACCATAAACAATGAGCCTCCTAATATTGAACAGTTAACGGCAATAAGTGGAAGAAATATACCCAAAGATCCGTACAGTGCCGGAGATACTTTTTCAACTATCATTTCTACTAACTGCACCATTCCAGCAATGATAGCAATGAACATAATGAATTGAAGGAATTCTAAATTAACATCAGCGAAGCTCGCACCTAGCCAAGTCAAAGCACCTTCTTTCAATACATACTCCTGAATTAACCAGTTGATAGGCACAGTTATACTTAATACAAATATCACTGCAGCACCAAGTCCAATAGCTGTACTTACTTTTTTAGATACTGCAAGAAAAGAACACATGCCCAAAAAATAGGCAAAAATCATGTTCTCAATAAAAATCGATTTTATTCCTAAGCTTACTAACTCCATAATTTCTAATGTTCTACGTAACCAGTTTTAGATCTCTGAACCCATATGATAATTCCCAATATCATAAATGCTCCAATAGAATCAACCATTAAACCATTTGTTTGCAATGCAATTCCAGTGCTTTCTGAAATGAAATCATAAATTTTTAAATCAAATACAGATCCAGAGCCAAATAACTCTCTAAAGAAAGCTACTGCCAATATGATCCAAGCATAACCAAATCCACTACCCAGTCCATCTAATATGGAATCATAAGGCTTGTTACCCATTGCAAAAGCTTCAAGTCTACCCATTACAATGCAATTGGTAATAATCAAACCAACAAATGCGCCTAGCACTTTATACATATCATAGCTGTAAGCCTTCAGTACTTCACTCACCAATGTCACTAAAGTAGCTACTACCGCAAGTTGAACTATTATTCTAACCCTACTTGGTATTATATTCCTCATTAAAGATATAATGAGGTTAGAAAAAACTATTACAAAAACTACCGCGATTGACATGATCAAGGTAGGTTCCATTTTTACAGTTACAGCTAATGCAGAACATATACCTAAAACCTGAATTGTAATAGGGTTATCCTCATTTAACGGATCTGTTACTAGTTTTTTACGTCTTTTAGAAAGCAGATTCTCAGGTGGAAGACTTACTGCCTCTTTTGGTTGTTCTAATGTTTCAGTACTCATTTTTATGCTTTAAAGCTTAAAGTATTTTTACAAGCTGGCTACACCAGTCGAATTTATTTTTTTGAAATATGACTTATAGTAACTTAAGTAATTTTCTAGCATCACATTTAAGCCGCGTCCAGTAATGGTGGCTCCAGACATACCGTCTACTTGATGATCAGATAATCCTGAATTTCCTTCGCCTTTAACCATACTGACAGAAATCAAGTCACCAGAATCGTCCATAATTTTCTTTCCTACGAACCTATTTTGAATCTCTGACGTGGCAATTCTCGCACCAAGGCCAGGAGTTTCTGATTTGTGGTCAAAAGATGCTCCAGCAATAGTATTCAAATCACCTTCTAAGGCAACAAAACCCCATATTTTATCCCAAAGTCCTGCACCGTACAATGGCAAAATATAAGCGTCAACATTTCCAGAACTGGCATCTTTAGAATATTTGAATACAGGAAACATTCTTTCTTCCGGACTCTTTTTATAATTCTTTAAAATATCTACTTCTTCAGCCACAATTGGATTACCCTTAGCATCCTTTTCCACAACATCACCATTGATATCAACCACTAATGAAGTTATAGATTTGTCATAAACATCAAGCACTTCCTCTCTTGTCATTTGAGAAAGCTTTTCTCTATCCATTACAGAAGACAATATCTGGCTCTTAGTATCTAACTCAACCGACTTTTTTTGAGCAGGGGCAAGACCCTGAGAAGCCAATGATAACAACCCGCCTACTACTATGGTAAGACCAGCTGTAAATAATAAAACGTATGTATTAGACTGTCGCACGTTGTAACCTCCTTTTCTTGTTAGCGTTTACTACTGAATAATCTATTAGTGGTGCAAACACATTCATTAATAGAATGGCTAGCATAATTCCTTCTGGGTAAGCTGGGTTAAATACTCTTATAACCACTGTCAAGACACCAATCAAAATTCCATAAACCCATTTTCCTGATTCTGTTTGCGCGGCAGTTACTGGATCAGATGCCATAAAGACTGCACCAAAAGCCAAACCTCCTATAACTAAGTGATATTGGGCGGGCATCATCATAAACTCATTCAATCCAATGAGGTTCATTCCTAAACCCATAATATATGCTCCGGCAAAAACACCAGTAATAATTTTCCAGCTACCTACTCCAGTAACTATAAGAATTGCAGCTCCTATTAAACACATTAATGTTGATGTCTCTCCTACGCACCCAGGTATAAAACCGAAGAATAAATTCGAGAATTCGAAAATTCCATCAGCCCAGCCTGCACCATAACTTCCAAGAGAAGCCACAACGTTCTCCCCTGTAGTCAGTGATTGCGCACCAATTGATAATGGAGTCGCTCCTGAAAATCCAGCTACAGCACTTCCATCTCCAACATAAGTCCATACATCACCAGATATCTGACTTGGATAAGCAAAATATAAGAATGCCCTTGCAGTAAGTGCTACGTTCAAAATATTCATTCCAGTGCCCCCAAATGCCTCTTTTGCTATTATAACAGCAAAAATGGTAGCCAAGGCTACTTGCCATAATGGAATATCTGGAGGTAAGACTAATGGAATTAACATTCCGGTAACTAGGTATCCTTCGTTAATTGGATGTTGTCTAATTGTTGCAATGGCAAATTCTGTTCCCAAACCAACAGCATAGGAAACAACAACTAATGGAAGAACCTGAATGGCTCCTACAAGTAGCATATCTAACAAAGCAGCTTCCTGACCTAAAGCAAGATAATGTTGGTAACCAACATTATAAATACCAAATAATAAACACGGTATCATAGCAATGATAACAGTCATCATCATTCGCTTCATATCGATTGCATCCTTAATTTGAGCTCCTTTAGCCTTAGTAGTATGGTTTGGAGAAAAAATTAAGGTTTCATGTGCTTCATATATGTAATAAAACTTCTCCCATTTTCCACCTTTTTCAAAGTGTGGCTTAATTTTATCTAATTGATCTCTTAATAAACCCATGTTATAATTAATTAACTGTAATGAACTAAGTCTAACCCCTCTCTAACAATTGACTGCACGTCATGCTTAGAAACATCAACGAACTCGCAAAGAGCTAAATCTTCTTCAATTATTTCATATATTCCTAATGCTTCCATTTCATCAAAATCTTCGGCTAAGATTGCTTTTAGAAGATAAGTAGGAAGAATATCCATTGGAGTTACTTTATCAAACACGCCTGTTTGAACAAATGCTCTAGGCTCCCCTTTTGAATTTGTATCTACCACAAACTCTTTCTTAGGGTTTAGAAATGAAAGCAAGCCAAAAGCTCTCTGGAAACTTAATTTCTTGGTAGTAGGCAAAATCCAACCAAACATTTCGTAATAATCACCTTCAGGCAATACTGTAACAAGGTTATCGTAATAGCCAATATGTCCTCCTGCGTCTATTCTTTCACCTGTTAATACATTGCCGGCTACATATCTTACATTATCAGATTTGATATTACCAGCAATCATCTTCTTGATAGAAGCACCAGTGTATGTTTTATAATATTGAGGATTAGCTACTTCAGATCCGGCTAACGCTACAACCTTTGAAGCATCATAAACTCCATCTAAGAAAAGTTTCCCAATTTGAATAACTCCGAAAGGAGAAATTGTCCAAACGACATCACCCTTATTAATTGGATCAATGTGGTGAATTTGAACACCTACGTTACCTGATGGGTGTGGACCAGAAAACTTATTAACCTGAACATTCTTAGCATGCGAGAATATCTGTGATACCTCGGCATCAGCATTAAGATTCAAATGAATTATACCTGGAGTTAGTTTTTTTAATACATCTAATCCCGCCTGAAAATATTGCTCCTCACCCTTGAATAATAAATCGTAATCAGGTGCTAATGGATGTGAATCAAAAGCTGATATAAATATAGCCTTTGGAGTTTCCTCAGGATCAGCAATCACACCGTAAGGTCTTTGGACTAAATTTACCCAAGTACCAGATGCGAGTAAATGATCAACTGCTTCCTCTCTAGTTACATTATTAATATCAGATACAGAGTATTTTTTATGATCAACAAACTCTATTTTTTTATCTGCAAGAATAACTATCTCAAGAAGTTTTCTTTTCTCACCTCTTTTGATCTCTACAACCTCACCACTTACTGGAGCAACATGTTTTACTTTGTCGTTCTTCTTGTCGAACAAGATTGGTGTTCCCGCCTTTACATTGTCGCCTTCACTGACCGTTAATTTCGGTCTTAATATTCCATGAAAACTAGAAGGTTTATAGGCAAAGGTTTCAG
>CAYGNU010000362.1:0-5110 GCA_964351175.1 uncultured Roseivirgaceae bacterium
GGATTTTTATCCCGCTTTTCTTATTTTAAGGAAATATGCACGAAGATTCAATCAAATCTTTTAAGGAAAAGTTAGATAAAGAATATGAATGGCCTTCTCTTTATTCTTATAAATTCATTGTGCCAAAGGGAAAGGAAGGGGAAGTAAAAAAGATATTCCATCAACATGAAGTAATTGAAAAAGCTTCTAGCAAAGGAAATTATATTAGTATAACTGTTAAGGTGATGATGCAAAGCAGTGATGCCATAGTTGACTATTATATTAAAGCCAGCAAAATAGAAGGTGTTATTGCCTTATAAATTTTAAAAACCATGTGGAAAGAAGAAAATAATACGCTCGTTAAATCATTTAAATTCAAAGACTTTGTTACTGCTTTTGGTTTCATGTCGAGTGTAGCGATAGTGGCTGAAAAAATGAACCACCATCCTAATTGGTCAAATGTATATAATAGCGTGAGCTTTCAGCTTAATACCCATGATGCTGGAGACATAGTGACAGATAAAGATCATAAACTGGCTTCTGCTATCGATGAAATAGCGCAAAATTTCAATTGACTTGGAAGAAAGCACTCAATTATACCTGGTTCCTACACCCATCGGTAACCTTGAGGATATTACCTTAAGAGCTTTAAATATTTTAAAATCAGTAGATGTTATATTGGCCGAGGACACTAGAACCTCAGGCAAACTTCTTAAACATTACGAAATATCAAAACCGCTACAGAGTTATCATATTTTCAATGAGCATAAGACAGTAGAAAAATTAATTAATAGACTTCAGGATGGAGAAACAATGGCCTTAATCTCAGATGCAGGCACACCCTCCATTTCTGATCCCGGTTTTCTTTTGGTCAGAAGTTGTTTAAAAGAGGATATTAAAATTGAATGCCTCCCCGGAGCCACTGCCTTTGTTCCTGCTTTAGTAAAATCTGGCTTGCCTTCAGATAGATTTGTTTTTGAAGGCTTCTTGCCTCACAAAAAAGGGCGTAAAACTAAACTTGATATCATAGCTCAAGAAGACCGAACAATTATTCTATATGAGTCTCCACATCGACTTATCAAGACGATAGATCAGCTAATAGAAGTACTTGGATCGGATAGACTAGGTTCCGTCTCTAGAGAATTAACAAAGATGTATGAGGAGACTGTCAATGGTACATTATTAGAAATTAAAAACCATTTCAGCAAGGGACAAGTTAAGGGAGAAATTGTTATCATAATTGATGGAAAGAAATCTTAAGACCTTAATTCCAAACCTTGCTGCATCCACTGTCTTGATAGCAATTGGCCTATTGGAGGATAACTTTTCAGTAGTACTTTTATTTGCACTCGCTCCAGCCTTTATTATTCTAAAAGATTCAATAGACAATAGTGATAGTGCATTTAAATATGCCTCAGTTATAGCGCTTTCATTGATTATTGGTCAGCTAATCGGTTTTATCACAAGTCAGAGATCATTTGATTATTTGCTATTCATTTACCCTATTGGTATCGCACTGTTTACTAGTATATATTGGCTAGTGAAAAAGAACTTAAATAGTAATCTGGGCTTAATGACGGTTATTATTTATTGGTTATCATTTGAATACTTTGCATTACAAATAAATCCTCAGTTTGGAAATTACTTTGTATTTGGAATACTGGCTAAAACCCCTATAATTAACTTTTCTAGTGCTACTGGTTTTCTGGGTTATACATTATGGGGTTTAATCTCAAATCTGCTTTTAGCCTTTGTTTTATATGACTCAAAAGCACCTTTTAAAATCAAATTCAGAGTGCTGAGTTTAATATATGCTACAGTTATTATTACAGCACCTATTTGGCTTTCATTATTTTGGAATATAGATGGAGAAAATATTTCACGTCAAATGATGATTGATGTCTATGCTGGATTTCAAGTAGAGAATACAGATTATCTAAAAAGAGGAGAATGGCTTGGAAGAACTTCTGCTTGGGTAGCGGTGTTGCTAACCATATACTCTTTAGTTAAAAAGAAAATATCTAAATGAATCTCTTACCTCAAATCCTAGATCAATTAAGACCTGTTATACTTAATACAGGCCAATTTATTAGAGATGAAGCCATGTCTTTCTCTAAGGATAAAATTGAGCACAAAGGATTTAATGATTTGGTGAGTTATGTAGACAAACAAGCTGAATTACAATTGGTGGAAGGGTGTCAAAAAATTCTGTCTTCAGCAGGGTTCATTACGGAAGAAGGAACAAATACTGAAAGAGGCGTTGAATATAATTGGATTATTGATCCATTGGATGGCACTACCAACTTTACTCATGGATTGCCTATCTACTCAATAAGTGTAGCATTGATGCAAAATGAAAAAATTGTATTAGGTGTAGTTTACGAAATCAATAGAGATGAATTTTTTTATGCAGTAGAAGGTCAAGGTTCCTTTTGTAATGGAGAGCCAATAAATGTATCCAAAAATGATTTATTAAAAGACAGTCTTTTGGCTACAGGCTTCCCTTATGCAAATTTTGAAGGTATGACTTCTTATCTGTCCATATTGAATTCCTTTATGCAATGCACACATGGCCTAAGAAGAATGGGCAGCGCAGCAGTAGATCTCGCTTATGTAGCTTGTGGAAGGTTTGAAGGATTCTTTGAATATAATCTTAACTCCTATGATGTTGCAGCTGGAGCCTTTATTGTTGAGCAAGCAGGTGGCTTTGTCAGCGATTTCGCAGGTGGTGATAATTTCATTTTTGGCAGAGAAATTATTGCAGCCAATACGGTGCACAAAGAAATGTTAAATATCATTCAAAAAGAATGGGGTCAAGGCTAACTGTCTCAAGAACGAATGGCATAACTTTGTTGTTAACAATCTTATGATAGAAAATCTATTAATCGGAGCTATGTTTTTTGCTGCAGTCGCTTATGTCGGCAGATCAATTTACAATAGTTATAAAGGAGAATCTGGCTGTTCCAAAGGTTGTGGATGTGATTCACCTGTTCATCAATTCAAGAAGGTAAACTCTAAAGACTAAGCCCAAACGGCTGTTCCCTCCGTGCAGTTCTTGCACATTTCAATTTCTGATCTTGATTTTAAGAGCGATTTTCTAAACTGATGGTAAGCTTGGCTATTCCAAATTTGCTCAAATGAATTTCCTCCAACTTCACCAAGTACATGGTGAGCATCTTTATCAAAGCAACATGGTACCACCTTCCCATCCCAAGTTATAACGCTAGAATGCCACATCTTCCAACAATGATTGAGTAGTTTACTTTTAATTGTATATGTTCCATCGGCTTGTTTCTTATACCTAGAGTATTTTTCACTTTCGGGAATTAGTGGAGAACCATTTTTATGATCATAGATCTGAGCGGTTTTTAATAGCACCTTATCAACTCCTAGTTCATCTGCCAATTGATAAACCTCATCAATCTGATGTTCATTGGGTTTTACTACCAAAAACTGAAAGATAATATGGGGCGTTGATGATTTTAATTCCTTTTTCCATTTGGTGATATTTTTAGTCCCATCAATGACTTTTTGCAACTTGCCCCCTACTCTATAAGCTTCATAGGTTTCTTGAGATGTTCCATCAATTGAAATTATAAGTCGATCTAATCCTGATTCTACTGTACTTTTTGCCACTTTATCTGACAAGTAATGAGCATTTGTAGAAGTTGCAGTATATATTTTTCTTTTTGAAGCTTCATTCACCAATTGTAAAAACTCAGGATGTAAGTACGGCTCTCCCTGAAAATAAAATAATAGATATGACAATGTGGACTTTTGAGCTTCAATTACTTGCTTAAACAAGCCGCCATCCAACATACCTGTAGGACGTGTAAAAGATCTTAACCCACTTGGGCATTCGGGGCATCTAAGATTGCAAGAAGTGGTCGGCTCAAATGACAAGCTGATGGGTTGGCCCCAATGAATAGTCCGCCTTGATATTCTTGAAAATAAATAACTCATAACCAATAAAAAGGCATTCCAAGACCTTGAAGGTTTAGCCACCTTTTTCATAAAATTCAGACCATCCGTAAATTTGGCTTTCACAAGTTAAATATAAGACACAAGCCTTTTAAATAACTTGGATATGATAAGTAAATTGAAATACCTATCTTATAAATTCTATTATCAACCAAAACAATCAAACTGCAAATGAAAACCAATCAGAACCTAATCATTCTTTTATCTATGCTTTTGTGCATCCCCACTTTTGCACAAAAAAAGAACTCTAAATCCGATCCAGGAGTAACCTATGATGAGAAATTATACAGTGCTATGACATGGCGAAATATTGGCCCTTTCCGAGGAGGCAGATCTACAACATCTTCAGGAGTAGTTGGCGACCCCATGACTTATTTTCTTGGATCTGTAGGTGGTGGTGTTTGGAAAACTGATGATGCCGGGATCAACTGGAGGAATATTTCTGATGGTTTCTTCAACACTACTTCCATTGGAGCCATTTCTGTGGCTGAATCTGATCCTAATGTTATTTATGTAGGTACTGGTGAGGCATGCATCCGAGGTGTAATGACTTCTCATGGTGACGGTGTCTACAAGTCTACCGATGCAGGTAAAACCTGGACTCATATAGGCCTTGACGGCACGTCTCAAATTTCTGAAATAAGGATTCACCCAAATAATCCAGATATAGCTTATGTTGCTGCCCAAGGTAGCCCTTACGTGCCTACCTCAGAAAGAGGAATTTATAAAACCGTAGATGGCGGCAAAAACTGGAAGAAAGTTCACTTTGTGGATAACAGCAGTGGAGCGAACAATCTTTCAATGGACATGAACAACCCCAGAATTTTATATGCTGCCTATTGGGACCATCAAAGAAAACCCTGGTTTGTAAGGAGTGGTGGCGAAGGTAGTGGAATTTATAAGACCACTGATGGTGGTGAAACCTGGAAAAAACTTACGGAAGGATTGCCAAAAGCCTTAATGGGCAAAATTGGTGTTTCGGTCAGCAGGGCAAATTCAAATCGGGTATTTGCAGTTATTGAGTCTGAAGAAGGTGGGTTTTACCGCTCAGATGATGGCGGGGAAAAATGGACGCTCATGAATAAAGAAAGGGTACTAAGAACCCGCTCATGGTACTACATGCATGTATTTGCTGATCCTAAAAATGAAA
>CAYGNU010000363.1:0-5099 GCA_964351175.1 uncultured Roseivirgaceae bacterium
AAAAGAAGAAATTACTGGTACTGCTGAAGTTCGTGAATTATTTAAAATCACAAATAACACAACCAAAAAAGACGAATAATTTACCAAGAATTTCTAATACTGCGAACCTTTTAATTGAAAAGTCTACCCTATTTATTTATGAATGGAGATTTAGAGTTATAGAAGAACTCGATTAAAAGAATTAGTTACATGTATGGGGTTATTTTTTTAACAAAAATTCTTTGGCTGCTGAACTAGACTCTTCAGGTATTTCTTCCATAGGAACATGTCCGGCATTATCAAAGATAATTAATTCGCTATCTGTTATTTTTTTATTAAAAATAGCGGCATCTGCTACAGGTATCCAGGCATCATGCTGACCCCACATGACTAATGTGGGACAATTGATCCTAGACAGTTCACTAATGTCAATATCATAATCAGTTTTACTTCTTTCAATAAATGCGTTTCGATTACCTGGCCGCCTTGCAAGTGCATAGTAGCGATCAATTAACTGATCCGTGATTTTATCATCATCATAATATACCTGTTTTATATTATTCTTTATGACAAACCTAGGTGTGAAAACCCTTAATAGAGGCGCTATTACAGGATTTCTAGCGAGTTTGATAATCATCGGACTATTGCCATTTATAGGTACGCCACTTGCATCAATTAGAATTAGCTTTTTTACTTTTTCGGGATATGAAAGCGTAAAATTCCAAGAAATGTTACCGCCAAATGAATTGCCTGCCAGATAAAATGAATCAACTTCTATTGTTTGTAAAAAGTCATTTATTACCCTAGTATATTCTTCCATTGAATAGTCGGATGCTGGGTGCGGACCTGTAAGCCCATAAGCAGGTAGATCAATTCTAATAATTCTGAAGTCATCTTTTAGATTCTCAACCCATCCGTCCCATGTATGTAAAGATGCAGCCGTACCGTGAAGCAATACTAGATTAGGTCCATTGCCCTCGACTCTATAATGAATGCGGATACCATCAATCTCTAAAAATTTTGAAGAGCCATTACCATACAGTTTTTTTAGATCACTCAAATCTGTATCAGGTGTATATCCAATATAAAGAAGGAGGCAAAATGATGCTATAATTGTAATTATAATGCTCTTCTTACTCATTTTACAATAGGTTAATTTTCATTGTTTTAAATTAAAGATTACCGGTCAATGGTCATAATAATTGTCAGGAATCGAACATCCCGTTTGATAAGTTTGTTGAGTATCAAAACAAGTTTCATATACTAGGTCAAATGGCCTATTTTTGCGCCATATTTAAGAAGAGCCATGCAGGAAATAAAGCTAAATACCATTGAAGAAGCCTTAGAAGATGTTAGGAATGGTAAAGTAATCATTGTAGTAGATGATGAGGATAGAGAAAATGAGGGAGATTTTATTTGCGCTGCAGAGTGTATAACCCCAGAGATAGTGAACTTCATGGCTACTCATGGCCGTGGTTTGATTTGTGTTCCACTTGTTGAAGAACGGTGTGAAGAACTTGGACTTGAGCTGATGGTAGGAAAAAATACAGCTGCCTTTGAAACACCTTTTACCGTGTCTGTAGATTTAATAGGGCATGGATGTACAACTGGTATTTCTGCTCACGATCGTTTTAAAACCATTAAGGCACTTGCAGACCCTGAAATTAATCCTGATGAACTCGGCAAGCCAGGGCATATTTTTCCACTTCGTGCAAAAGCAGGGGGAGTTCTTAGAAGAGCAGGGCACACCGAGGCAGCTATCGATTTCGCAAGATTAGCGAACTTTAGACCAGCAGGAGTTTTGGTGGAGATTATGAATGAAGATGGTTCTATGGCAAGACTTCCAGATCTTGTGCATGTAGCCAAAAGATTTGATCTTAAACTTGTTTCTATTCAAGATCTGATTAAATATCGTATTGAAAAAGAAAGCTTGATTACCAAAGAGGTAGATAACGTACAAATGCCTACAGATTATGGTGATTTTCAAATGCATGTTTACAAACAAACCAATTCTGGAGAGAATCATATTGCATTAGTAAAAGGTACATGGGATAAGGATGAGCCAATTATGGTTCGCGTACACTCATCTTGCGTAACAGGGGATATATTTGGATCGTGTCGTTGTGACTGTGGAGATCAGCTTCATGGAGCTATGAATATGGTTCAGGAAGCTGGTAAAGGTGTTATAATATACATGAACCAAGAGGGAAGAGGAATAGGTCTAGTTAATAAATTAAAAGCCTATAAATTACAGGAAGAGGGTTTTGATACGGTCGAGGCCAATTTAAAATTAGGTTTTGACATGGATCAGCGTGATTATGGCGTTGGAGCTCAAATCCTCAGAGATTTAGGGATAAGAAAAATAAAATTGATATCTAACAATCCTAAGAAACGAGTAGGTTTGATTGGTTATGGTTTAGAAATTGTAGATAATATCGGCATAGAGATTGTTCCAAATAAACATAACCAACGTTATCTCGAAACAAAGAGAGATAAAATGGGACACCACATTCTTAAAAAGTAATACGTGTTAAAAAAGCTCTACATTCTCCTATCTTTTTTTATTGTAGGCACTGCTTATGGTCAGGAATTTCCATCTGAGCTTTGGCATGATGGAAAGATTGTATTGCTTGAAGGTGATACACTAACCGGACAGTTAAAGTACAGTCAAGAAACCGACATTGTAGAATTTAGCCGTGACAATCTTAAAACTGGTATTGCGCTATCTGCTAAAAAAGTACTCTATTTTGAGATATTTGATAGAACCATCAATAGGTATCGTGAGTTTTATGCATTGCCTTTTGCTGTGACTGGAGATTATGAAACGCCTTTAATGTTTGAAGTTATAGAAGCTGGCAGACCACTGACATTACTGAGTCGCGAGAAAATTGAGTATAAAGTGATATCTAACCCTTATGCTATGGCTGGAACTTATAGTCGGCTTGAATTAGATTATACCTACTTCTTTCTTAAAGAGGATGGTAAAATCCAACGTTATTTTGGATCTAAGAAAGACCTCCTGCATATGCTAAGAGATAGAAATTCCGAAATAAAGAAATACATGAAAGCCAACCGTATAAGATCTGATAGAAGAAGAGATATTGTCAGGGTTGTAGCATATTATAATTCACTGTTCGAAAAGAAAGAAGATAAAAAATAAAAATGAGCAAACCCCTGATCCTAATTTCAAATGACGATGGCATTACATCAAAAGGAATCCGTTTCCTTGTAGAATTAATGAAAGAATTGGGAGATGTAGTTGTAGTCGCTCCCGATGGACCGCAAAGTGGTATGGGACACGCTATAACCATTGGAAACACCCTAAGACTTGAAGCGACTGATATTTTTGGAGATATAAAGGCTTATGAATGCAGTGGTACACCGGCTGACTGTGTGAAAATAGCCAAGCACTTTGTATTAAAAGATAGAAAGCCTGATTTAGTGGTTAGTGGTATTAATCATGGTAGTAATACTTCTATTAGTGTTTTATACAGTGGCACTATGTCAGCTGCTATAGAAGGAGCCATGGAGGGACTGCCAGCCATAGGTTTTTCATTATGCGACTATTCTAGCGAGGCTGATTTTGCGCATGTTGGTGAATATGTTAAGCAGATAGCAAGGAATGTATTGGAAAAGGGATTGACAAAAGGTGTGGCTTTAAATGTCAATTTTCCTCCCAAAAGAAATGAGTCAATAAAAGGTATTAAGATTTGTCGTCAGGCAAATGCGGCATGGCAAGAGACTTTTGATCAACGATTCGACCCCATGGGTAGGAGGTATTTTTGGATGGCTGGAAATTTTGTAAACCATGACAAAGGAGAGGACAATGATGAATGGGCCATTGCCAATAATTACGTTGCTGTTGTGCCTTGTCAGTATGACTTAACGGCACATCATGCTATCACTCATCTAAATGAAGACTGGGACTTTTAAGACTGGACTTATAATCTGTATTTAAAGTAGAGGTTGATGTAGGGGGTGCTTTTGTCGGTAGTTCTACCGTAGCCTGGAATGGCATAAACATCTATAAATTCTTCTTTAGATCTTTCTTGAATAAATCTGACGCCAAACATGCTGCCAATCAGTATATTCTCCGTCATTTTCTTTTCTGTTCCAAATACTAATTCGTACCAGTTAGCCTCTAAATTTTTGCGCTCGAAACTGTCACTATAAGTTGGCCAATATTCACTTTCTATAAGGTAAGAACCCGAATCCTCAAATTTTGACTGGCCATATTTTACACCTGCATAAAATGTATTAGTGTTATCAAATGGAATGATGTAGTTAAGACCGACCCGCCAATAGCTACCTTCAGATTTGTATTCTCCGTTTTCAATAGCCGTATTGGGCTCAAGTGTTCCTATACCATAGTGGAAATTCGGCTGCACTCTAAACCCAAAGGTATAAGCAACTCCAGCCTCAAATTTTGATTCAAACTCTGTTGGTCTCAGCAATAATTTACCATAATCTAAATATATCTGTGGACCTGGTCTAACTTGAATTTTGACCTTAACAGTATCCTTTTCAGAATTTAGATCATCCTGAGCTTGTAAAGTTGTCCCTGCCAAGCAGAGAAGCAAACTAAAAGTAAACAGTAAGTTGCGCATCATGACTAAGACAATTTTTACATGAAACAACTACTGAATCGTAGCTATGATAATTAACCCTGACTCCTGTGGCTATGGCTTTTAGCTGATTTTCTACAAATTGATATTCCAAATCGTAGTTTAAATCCAGCGTATCAAGACGATTATAAATAATAATAGAATATCTGCTGATCGTGTCGTTGCTGTTTAGATATAACGTATGCAGTGGTTTTGCTTTTACATTTGGCGGTATGCTATTGATGCTTGAAAGTTCGGCTAGACCATTATTGACGTTAGCTATGAGCGTATTTAAGGTTTTAATTTCTTCGTTAAGTTCAGACCTAACAGCATTCAATGAGTCCTTTTCTTCTAAAAGTTCACCTTTATTTTCGGCAGCATCAATTTCAGTAATACGAGCGTTAATTGCTGAAACTGTAGCATTTTTATTGCTCTTGGATGCATTAAGTGACACAAGACTGTCATTATCAACAAACTTTACTGAAGTTATAGGCTCAATCCCTTCTAATTGTATGT
>CAYGNU010000364.1:0-5095 GCA_964351175.1 uncultured Roseivirgaceae bacterium
GATACAGTAATAGCGTTACAAACTTTTATGGGAAACAATAGCTTTAAGAAATTACCTGTTCTCTTCATTGTCCTGGTAGGGGGATTAAATATTTCCGCAATTTCTCCTTCTCCAGGCATAATAGGAACTTTCATCCTAATGGGGATCGTGTTATTTATGATCCTTCTTATTGTCATCTACAAGTTTTGGCAATTAGCTGAGATCTTAAGAAGAAAGAGATTCCAGATGCGAAGGGAAGAAGTCAGCAAGCTTATTGAAAAGCTCAGTGATGATGAACTTGCATTAGTCCTTTCCAAACAAAAATCTCTTGAATATGATCTGAAAAATGATACGGACAAAAAGGAACATACTGCTGATGACCCAAAAGGCATTATAACTAAATCAGAAAGTGATGTCAGCCACTCTCCAATGTTTAGTAAAAAGAAACTAGAGGTTTCGAAAATAGATGTTCAGGACTCCTTTAAAACAATAATCATAGCCTTTTTAGGGAGTTCAGTGATTTGGTTAATATTTGGCACACTGATAGGCCAATACCTTGGGTTAAAATTCATCTGGCCAGATTTGGATCACATTTCATGGCTATCCTTCGGTAGGTTACGCCCGGTTCATACTAATGCTGTTTTCTGGGGATGGGCATCCCTTGCTATGCTTGGACTTGGGCACTTTGTTGTAGTCAGGACAACCAACACTAAACTGTACAGTGAAAAAATTGCATGGGCATCCCTCATATTGATCAATTGCTCAGTTATCCTGGGTAGCCTTTCTTTAATGAATGGTGTGAACAACGGTGGTGGAGAGTACAGAGAGTATATCTGGCCGATAGCTGCACTTTTTGCAATCGGGTTGATACTAAGTCTATACAATTTTGTAAAAACAGTTGCCAATAGAAAAACCAGGGAAATCTATGTGAGTAACTGGTATATTCTTGGAGCATGTGTATGGACATTGATATTAGTAGTTATAGGTTATTTACCATTCTATCAAAACGGACTTGGTGAAACCATAACGCAAGGTTATTACATGCACCAGGGGGTGGGGATGTGGTTTATGACATTTACGTTAGGTCTTGTTTACTATTTTCTGCCTCAAGCCCTAAATAAACCTATATATTCCTACTCCATTGGTGTATTGGCTTTCTGGACACAGATGCTGTTTTATACCATGATCGGAACTCACCATTTTATATTCAGTCCGTTACCATGGTCACTACAAACTATTGCAATTGTGTTCAGTATGGGAATGCTAATCCCAGTAATTGCAGGAACTACCAACTTCCTACTAACCTTTAAGGGCTCCTGGACAGCATTAAAAACGAGCTATGTGCTTCCATTCCTGCTAGTAGGAACCGTATTTTATTTTGTTGGATCCAGTCAGGGAACCATGCAAGCGTTTAGGTATAGCAATCTTGTTTGGCACTTTAATGACTTTAATGTTGCCCATTCGCACATGACAATGTATGGCATTATTACATTTTTTATGTGGGGTGGGATGTACTATTTACTCCCAAGACTGACAGGCAACAGACCATCCGAGTTGATGGTTGGAGCACACTTTTGGATGGCTCTAATCGGGTTGGTTATCTACATGTGGTCTTTGATGATAGGTGGAACCATGAAAGGAATGAGTTGGCTGAACCAAGAGCCCTTTCTTGACTCTGTTGTTTTAATGGGCCCATACTGGCTTTGGCGGGCGATTGGAGGATCGATGATGCTCATCTCACATATCATATTTGGTTTTAACTTTTTGAAAATGGTGAAGTCCACAAGGGTAGTTTCACCTATTGATAGCATTACCACCAAGTACCAACTACAGGAATCCAAATCATTTGAATTATGAATTTCAACTTTCATACAAATCATAAATTGCTATTGGTGACCATTAGTATTGGGTTCCTGATTTTGAGTTCAATTATTGCTGTCATACCAGCATATCATGTGCAGGAAAACAATCCGACTCTGTCTGGAGCTGTTAAACCTAACGATGGTGAATTGCGCGGAAAGATGATCTACATTTCTGAAGGGTGCCAGGCATGTCATACACAACAGGTTAGAAGTAATGCAATCGATCAACCCTGGGGTGAGCGTCCTTCAATTCCAGCAGATTATTCCCAGAACACTCGCATGAATGTTTGGCGAAACACCGCATCAGTCCTAGGCTCAGAAAGAACAGGACCTGATCTCACAAATATAGGCAAGCGTCAACCTGGAGATATTTGGCATTTGCTACACTTATATAATCCTAGAGCTGTTGTAAAGGAATCAATAATGCCTGCATACCCTTGGCTTTTTCAGGAAGTAGATGAAGTGAGAACCGGGGATAGAGCAATAAATCTTCCCAATGAATTTGCCCCTGAAAATGGAAAGAAAGTAATTACCACACAACGAGTAGAGGATCTGGTGGCCTATCTGGTCTCTTTAAAACAAGCACCTGTGCCGGATTATGTAGATACTGAATTTAACTCTTATGAATGGCAGAAAGTGAAAGAAAAAAAGCCGGATCAGGTTGAGGTATTGGAATTAGATGGTGCTAAACTGTATTCTGCAAATTGCAAAGTCTGTCATCAGGACAATGGGCAAGGAATACCCGGCTCATTCCCTTCTCTTGCTGAAAGTGAATATGCAAATGACTCAGATCCCACACGTATGATTACTACCGTTTTGTATGGGTTGAATCGGGACAATGAATACGGTGTAATGTTGGCTTTTAATAACACGCTAAGCGACGAAGAAATAGCTGCTATTCTGACTTTCGAACGGAATAGCTGGGGTAATAAAGCTCCTGAAGTAAAGGCGGAAGATGTTAAGATCATTCGAGAGCAGGGTAAACCAGAAGATTGGCCATTATGAAAAACCTATACAAAGTTTGCTTCAGTGTAGTCATCATCGTAGGTATGCTTTTTTTGGCTAATTATATGAATGAAGCCAGAACTTATAACCTTGATCCAACTTCAGGCTTTTTGGCTGTTTGTGGCACATTCATACAGGAGAACTTTACAAGTTATAGACCTGGAATGTGGGACTTTTTTATTGTCTTAATATCAGCAATTGTTGTTCTGGGTACCTTGATTTTCAGTATCAAATACCTAATTAATCCCGGAGAGCACGGCAGTCATATCAAAAATAAAATATTGGAAGATGAAAAGAAACGTTAAAGTATTTCTAGATGATGGTGACGTTCCATTAAAGGAGTTTTCACCTCCTGCAAATTTCACATTAGATACAACAAAGATATCAGACGGTCCTCATTTATTAAAAGTAGTGGCCACTTCTTCTGATGGGGTTGAGGGGTTCAAGAAGATTGAATTCACTGTAAGGAATGGCCCTGAAATAGTCCTTGATGGAATCAAAAACAATGACGTAATAAGTGATCAAGTTGAATTAAGCGTAAATGCTTATGGAAGTGAAAACCGTGAAAGTTTTATCGTGTCTGGTTCAGAAACTCCTAAAGCAGTACCTGCCTGGCTTTGGGTCATCGTAATGAGCTTTGTAGCGTGGGCCTTTTATTATGGAATTTCCTATTGGAGCAGTCAATAAATAAACATCAATACTATGTGTGAAAAATGGTTACCAACATTGCTTACAGAAACACCGGAAGAGGGGTTTGAACTTGCTATCACCCTGTCACGGAAAGGGGTTAAAAAAACACAGCCTGATATGGAGATATTGAAAAAGCTAAGAGCAGAATATGCAAACAACGCTGATAGTTTAACAGCTGCGTCACAGGTAATAGCCACAAACTTTCAAACTATTGCTGCTGCCAATAATTACTGGAACAATAAATGATATGGATGTTATTAGAAGTATAAAAAATGAACTTATTGGCTCAAATAGACCAATAGCTAAGGCAATTCACAAAACAGATTGTGGGAGCAGTATGTGTATTGGATTCAATCGAGAGATGAAGTTAAATGAGCACGTAACTCACAAACCTACGACGCTGCTGGTATTATACGGTTCAATCATTTATTCTGAAAAAGCCAAAACTTTACAATTGGATCAGCTAGATCAATATAAAATCCCGATATCTATGCCTCATACAGTGGAAGCACGAGAGGATAGTATGATTTTGCTTATGCAAGGTTAACCAAGAGCACACACACATTTTTTAGAGATTTAAGTTAGCATTCCTCAGTAACCCTTTCAGAAGAATGGTCTGTTAAAAACGGCGTTTTTTTCTAAACAAGCTGTTCAATACGTGTACAAAAACACATCAAAACTGTTCTATAATAATTTTAGATTTTTTAATACCTAAAACTTCCAGGTGGTTCAAAACTTCATCCATCATTGGAGGTGGGCCGCATAAATAGTAATACAGTTCCTTGCTTGTCATTTGCGATCTTATAAGCGACTCACTTACGCGCCCATTCATGAACCCATCTTTTCTTTCCATGGACAAAACATTAATAAAGTTTTTTCCAAGGTGTTGGTGAAAGTAATCGCCTTCAATAATGTCTTGACTGGTTTTGTTTGCAAAAATCAGTTTATTGTTTCCAACTTTATTTTGCGACACTAAATCTTTGAAAATGGCAATGAAGGGTGTGATACCCGCACCACCTGCAATAAAAACTCCAACACCTTTGTATTGGATGTCACCAAAAACATCACCTATTAGTAAGGTATCATTCTTTTTTAGTTTGGCGATTTGTTTAGTCACTCCATCATGTTCCGAGTATATTTTTATGTAAAACTCCAGAAATGGCTCGGCAGGTAATGAGGTGATTGTAAATGCTCTAAGCTCATTTTCCATCCCGGCGGAGTTCAGTGCAACATCAACAGCTTGTCCCGGAGCGTATTCAATGTCAGCCGGTTTTTCAGTTTTTAAGTGAACCACATCATGTGTAGCGTTTTCTATTGATAATATTTTTACTGGTTCCATGACTAAATTCTTTTCATTACCTGTTCTGTAACTCTGTCGCATCGACTAAAACCAAATTCAAAAATCTCAGTGTCATTTGACATCTCGTACAAGGTTTCTTTTATCATTCCTTTCGAGCGATGCAGTCTTATTTTAACATTTGAAATGCTGATATCTAAAGCTGCTGCAACATCCTTCAAACTCATTTCTTCAACCTCTCTCATTATGTAAACTGTACGGT
>CAYGNU010000365.1:0-5092 GCA_964351175.1 uncultured Roseivirgaceae bacterium
ATTCATGCCTCAAGAAAAATTTATTTTTCTCCTGGATGGTAGCGGTCCTCTGCTCGTTTTTCTACATCTTCTCGGTAATAGGCAACCTCTTTAAATAGGCCATCTGCATATCGCTGTGCCTGATCATCAAAATGAGGACTATTTGGATCGCCACTTTGGCCTCCCGCTAACATCGATTTTGCTTTCACTTTATCACCAAACTCTACCACGGCAACAAAGCTGTTACCTGATGTTCCATAAATACGTTTGGTACCTTCATAAGATCTCGCTCCAAACGAAGCTAATGCCCCCCATCTACCGCTCGCCATGCCAACACCTATACTTGGAAGACTGTCATTAAATGCTTGTCTGATATCGCCATTTATTCTTTGATATCTATTAATCTCGCTCCATGGCGTTTTCCAAGTACCAAAGTCCTGATTCAGCTGATCTATAGTTTGCTCTAAAATTTTCACCCGCTCCGATAAATCAGAAGCTAGTCCTGCATAGTTTAGTCTTTCCATGAAATTGAGTCCTTCAGGAAAAGTGCCTTCCCTCAAATAATTCATACAATAAAAATGAGCTATTGACATGGCAACTGAAGATTTTGAAACGGTAAAGTCCCATGCTTTTAGTGTATCTAGTACCTCTTTATCGTCATTCTTATTTTCAAGTGCTTCGATAAGACCGGGAATAATAACTTCAAACGCGGGAATCCAAGGGTCATAGGCAAGGTTAATTAATCCATCAAGCGTAAGGTCATTGGCCTCTTTTAATAATTTTATGGCATGTACACCTCTAAAATTTTCTTGATTATCTGACATATAGGTAGGATAATCTTCAGCCTTAGGACTATATTCTCCTGCACTGGTAAAAGGAGTAGAGTTACAATTCTGAATCCAACCTGTTTCTGGGTTTACCACCACAATACTTTCATCTACCGTATGAAGTCGTTGCCAATCAGTTTTAGGATTACTGCCATCGAGAGGTTCATCATAATTGAATGAAGGGTCTCTTTTTGGAATGAAGTTACCATGGTAATAGGCGATGTTTCCTTCGGCATCTGCATAGACAGTATTATTAGAAGAGTTAGTTCTAATGTTCATCATCTCTCTAAATGAATCCTGACTATTTTGTTTCGTTCTAGTGTAAGACTGGATTAGCGCATTTATCGGATCCCACATCATAGCGGTAGACACCCATTTACCATCCAAACTACCCGTTACAGGCCCATGATGCGTTCTGTACATGGTGAAGTTTCGGTCTTTTATCCCATTCTCGTCTTTATATTTTAGAGTAACATCTATACTTTTTACGGGACGGGTTTCTGTTCCATATTTATAGAAATATTCGTCTTCCTTCTTAAGTATAGTTTCAACATATTCGTCCATTACATCAGTATAGGTTGAGGTATGCATCCATCCGGTCTTTTCATTGAAACCCTGATAGACAAAAAACTGGCCCCAGGTTACGGCTCCATAAGCATTAAGTCCTTCTTCACTCACTACATGCACTTCTCCTCTAAAGAAAAATGAGGTATGTGGGTTGATCAGTAACATTGCTTTGCCAGAGGCAGTATGCTCACCGGCTATTGCTATGCCATTTGATCCACGAGGCTCGTTATCATCTAATCTAATTAAACCTGGATCAGCAGCAGCTACCGCATGGTCAAGATTTTTTTCATACAATTCTTTAATTCCCTTGGTGGATACCCTTTCAATATCCCCACCAATGGACCCTTCACTGAAGTACATAGGCATCCATGGTTCAAAGTGAGTGAGTAGCTTTGGTTTAACTTCAGGATGGGTATGGAGGTAATAATTAATGCCGTCAGCAAAGGCATTACAAAGTTTTTTCAGCCATTCAGGGCTTTTTTCGTAGTTCGCAATGGCCTCTTCTTCGGTCATAAATAGCTTAGCTCTTAAGTCGCTATAAATAGCCTCTTCACCTTCTACTTCTGCCAGCCTTCCGGTTGCCCAGATATAATTTTGTTCTACACGATTGAAGTCATCTTCACATTGTGCATACAGCAATCCGAATACCGCATCGGCATCTGTTTTTCCATAAATGTGAGGGACACCAAAGTCATCTCTGATAATTTCAACATTGGCAGCCTGTGCCTCCCATTTACTGACTTCACTATTTTCTACGGGAGCATTGCAGGCTATAAAAAGTACAAAAAGAAGGGAAAGATATTTTCTCATGGTTTAGGTTCTGATTGATTCTAACCCACAAGATAAGTATCTATAAATATTAAGAAAGTTGTATTATATGTGCGGTAGTTCTATGGAATATAACTTCAATGATCTTATCAAAAATTCTCCTCATTGGAGGGTAGTGTCCTCCCCGGATTCCTGCCTTACCGGCAGGCAGGTATTCGGGGGTCTCGTAGTTTTGAAGAGATGCCGGAACATGTCCGGCAAAAGAGAAGAAGACCCACCTCTAGTCCCTCCTAGGAGGGGAATTAATTGCGGTATTTCTAGTCTATAATTTTTATGACTGACTGCCGCTCTCTATTTACAGTAAGCTTAGTCACATCTGGTCGTGAATAGTGACCGGAGGGGTCAAAATTTTGTCTTTCTTCATATACTTTTTGAATGTCAATAGTAGCGGTGATCAATCCATCTTGATCTTTTATTGGGGCAATCACCCATTCGCCATTAGGGCCTGCGATACACGACCCTCCATTGGCAAGAATATCCGGTGATTTTTCAAGGATCTTATCTGAGTGTGGTGTGTTTTTTGGGAAATCAGATTTCCGCATCAAGGAAGAAACAGAAACAACATATGACCGTGATTCTTTGGCAATGAACCTTGTGATATCAATGGTATTTCTTTCCGAACCAGGCCAAACTGCTATGTGTAGGTTTTCGCCCATGCCATATAAAGCGGTTCTTGCTAAGGGCATCCAGTTCTCCCAACAGTTAAGTCCACCAACATGAAAATCTTCCAACGGATGCACTCGCAGGCCATGTCCGTCTCCTGGCGACCAGGTCAGACGCTCCTCGTATGTAGGCTGAAGCTTTCGGTGTACCGACTGAATAATGCCTTTTTTGTCAATATAAACTAGCGAACAATAGATGCTATGCCTTCCTCTATTTTGGGCCCTTTCAATGATGCCTAAATAAATAGCGATTGATTTTTGGTTCGCCATTTTACACACAGCTTCAAGGTCGCCTGACTCAATTTGAACAGCATTTTTAAGATAGTGAGCGTGAATTTCCTTTTGAATACTAGACTCAAATTCGGAGCCATTGGTCATAGACAGCCAGAACGGATAGCCTGGTAGCAGACCTTCACCAAATACCACAAGGTCGCAATTTTGATCACCAGCCTCTGAAATGGACGATAATATTTTATCTAGAGTTTTATCCTTATCAAGCCATACAGGAGCAATTTGCGCCATGGCTATTTTTAGTTTACCGCTCATTTTATCTTTTCTTTATGGGCACCCAAATTTCCTCTTCAGCCTCAGGGTGATTGGGGCCTTTATACTCTTTTGTCATTATTTCGAAATGCGGCCTGCCATCTAACTGATAGTCAGAATTTGGCATCCATTGGCCATGAATGTACTGCGCGGTTTGTGGGTAAGTATGCGCAGGACCATAATGAATAAAAATGGCATATAGTCCTTTTTCAATAGTAAGAGAATTCATTCCCTCTGGTACAGCTTTCAGATCCCTTACCTCTACAGCTGCCCATTTCTGGAACTTAGTATTAGGAGTAAAGTCCTTAAAATTTAAAAGCGGTGGAAAAACCTCCACTGAGTATAAGTCTGTGTTGAGCTGATTTTCTATTTCTGCTTGTCGAGATCTAAATTTTGACCATAATGAGAAGGTCTCATTTGCCGCTAAACTGGTGGTAATAGAAAGACCTACCAGTAGCTTTTCATCAATTTCTATTATTCTTGGCTGTTGCATTAATGTGGTAAATATTCAGCTGGTAATGGATGTTCGGGTGTTTCTGCCATCCAGTAAATGTTGATGATCCAGTACCTGCTTCCGTCATGGAGTAATTGAATGCTGTTGATACCTCTTGCAAAAGGTTCGGCATCTTTCTCTGAATGATAGGATTCATAAGTGCTGAACACCTGCGTGATATTACCAAAGGTGTCTACCTTTCTGTAAATCTCTTTTTCGAAAAAGCCGTTCTCCTCCAGGTATTTTCCAGCGGTGCTAACATAGCCATCAGGTGACATAAACCTTGCGCCAATTATGCCTTCTTGATTTTTTCCTGAAGGGATCAATTGCGCATTAGTATGAAATAGGTATCTGAACAAATCCCAATCGCGCTTCACCCCTTTTTCGCCTGATATGACAGCATATAAGTTGTATAAGGTGCTATCTAGTGATTGCACTTTCTGTAAATATTTAGCATCATTAGTTTGGGCTTGCGTGTTGTTTAATGCCAGTACCGCCAAGAAGAGGAGGAGGATTAATTTTTTCATGCGATGAAAATACATGAAAAAATATTGGAATGCTTAACCGTTGATGGATTTGGGATTGATTGTCAGCCAGATGTCTAGTGCTTAGCACTCATACAGCTCAAGCGGTAAACCATCAGGATCTGAGAAGAATAGAAATTTTTTACTGGTATATTCATCAATTCTGATGGGTTCAGTATTAATTACTTGGGTTTTCAATTAAGATTTGTCCATGTTCTTCGAACATTTGGATTTATCTCTTTCCACTTATCAAAAAGGGAAAGAAGTTCTTCCTGTCGGTCCAAATTCTCAATTAATATTTCTATTCGATAAAATATGTTCTGATCATTTATATAAATGAAGTTTTTATTTAAAAAGAATAGTTTAGATGGCTTGATATATAGTTTTAAATCGGATATTAAAGCGATTTTTAATATTTGTTCTGTGTTAACTGAAGTCCATTTTATATTACTCTCATCAAGAAATACTTTGCCATTAGTTGGTGAAAAAGAATATAATTTGAACCAAAAAAGAGGCAATATTATTACGAGTGGGTAACTTAAATAATATACATAATTAGGAAAACTGAATTGATTCAAAAAAAGCTCCCCTGGCCTGCCTTTTAAAGTTATTATAATGTCCCGTCCTGAAATAAGTTGACACAAAATTGACTTATTATGAAAAAGGGGA
>CAYGNU010000366.1:0-5090 GCA_964351175.1 uncultured Roseivirgaceae bacterium
GTATTCAAGAGTGTGTGAGAATGCTAATGGGCAAATCTCTTTTTAAACCTAGTGCACTAACAGGCAAATTATCTTGCAGAACTTGTTGTGATGGGGTTTATGAAGACATGATTTTTTAACTAATACTATCGATCTCTTCTCGCGTAGCATTTAAGTCATTTTGTACTTTTAAAAGTGTAGGCCTGTTGGTGTAAAATTGAATCAAAATGATCAATACCAGCAATAAAATCGTATTATTTCCTGTTATGTAGGCACTAGCTGCCGCTAGAAATCCTGCGGCTTCAAAAGGAGCCATTCTAATGATCAATGCCGTCATTAGTGTAGATAATTTCTCATCAAATGATTTGCTTTTTATGCTACTCAATGCTTTTGTATAAAGCGGTCTCGCCATAATTATGGCTACGAGCATCACTCCAAAAGGAATGTAAAGCCAGATATTTTGATCTTGCTCAGGAACTATGCCTGAAGAGAAATTCGTATAGTAAACAAATACCGAAAAAAGAATCATGGGCACTAACATGCCCATGTATATCAGTTGAATAGTTTTAAACTTTTGTTTGGTAGAAGAACTTTGCATGATTAGGCAATATTAGTATAGGCTGCCTGTACATCATCATCATCCTCTATTTTGTCAATCATCTTTTCTATTTCCTCCAACTGTTCCTCGGTGAATTCAACTGGAGTAGTGGCATATCTTTTAAGTGTTGATTTGTTTGATTCAATCCCTTTTTCTTCTAAAGCTGTAGATAAAGTGCCAAAGTTAGTGTAGTCGCCATAGACATAAACCGTATTTTCTTGAACTTCGATCTCTTCAACACCAGCATCAATGAGCTCCAGTTCTAACTCTTCTAGATCAAGATCTTCAGGTTTATCAAATTCGAACACTGCTTTACGGGAGAACATAAATTCTAACGATCCTGTAGGGACAAGTCCACCACCAGCTTTACTAAAATAAGATTTTACGTTGGCCACAGTTCTGTTAGGGTTGTCAGTGGCACATTCTACAAACACCAATACTCCATGTGGTCCTTTGCCCTCATAATTGATCTCCAGGTAAGCTGCGGCATCTTTTCCTTCCGCTCGTTTAATAGCCGCTTCAATATTGTCCTTTGGCATGTTTTCAGCCTTGGCATTCTGAATGGCCGTTCTAAGCTTGGCGTTCATGTCAGGATCACTTCCACCTTCTTTGGCTGCCACGGTTACGGCTTTTGCCAATTTTGGAAATATCTTGGACATCTTGTCCCAACGTTTTTCTTTAGCAGCTCTTCTATATTCAAATGCTCTTCCCATGGTATAAAAATTAAAGTGTCGCAAAAATATGTAAATCAACTGATTTATGTATGCCTGAAGAAGAGGATAAAATTAGTTGAGATTTTTGATTACTACTTGATTGGCTTAACAATTCCTCAACACTTCATTATTTTCTATATTCGCCTATTAAATTATTCCTATGAAAGTGTTTAAAAGTATTGCTCTTATAATTAATTATAAGACACTTATAATAACTATTTTGGCGGTATCTGGTACCTGGCTTTGCGACTACTATAATATAGAAGCTGAATTTCCTCTAACCTTGGTAGCAATCGCCATAGTATTTCCAGTAGTATTTTCCATTGATAGCGCTTACAAAAGAAGAGAACGTGCACTTAGTTTGTTAGGTGATTTTAAAGCGCATTCTATGTCCATATACCACGCAGTTAAGGATTGGACACCTAATGATGAAGCTTATAAAGCTGATGTAAAGGCACATTTACTGGATGTTTACGGCTCTATTAGAGAGTTTTTTATAGCCGAGCATGATAAAGAAAATACTTCTGAAAAGAATATTTACATTAAAATGTCTGAACTGTCTACTCTACTCCAAAAACTTAGAGGTTATGATTTGCAGGCAGGTGAGATGTCTAGGATTAATCAATATTCAAGTAAAATTTTAACATCAATTGAGAATTTGAAGGTTTTCTGGCATTATAGAACTCCTATTACGTTGCGTGCTTATAGCAAGGTTTTTATCTACACATTTCCTCTAATTTACGCACCATATTTTGTTTCTGTCGCAGAGAAGTACTCACATGGCTTAGAGTACGTAATGCCAATTATTTTTAGTTTTATTTTGGTAAGCCTTGATAACATTCAGGGCCATTTGGAAAATCCATTTGACCAAATTGGAGAAGATGATATTAAGTTTGATGTAGAAGAGTTTAGTGATCTTCTGGATCTATAATCATTCATAGAAAACAGCAATTTCATCTAATGGTTTTCGCTCAATTTTGGGCACATAAGTTTCCTCAACTGGGTATCCTATTGGTATTAATAAAAATGGCCTTTCATTTTGTGGGCGCTCTAATAACTTTGTCAGAAAATTCATTGGACTTGGTGTATGGGTAAGTGCCACTAAACCTGCATCATGAATAGCCGTAAGTAAAAAACCAGCTGCTAGACCTACTGATTCGTTGACATAATAATTATTCTTTTTGTTCCCATCCTCATCCAGATCAAAAGCTTTTTTGAAAACAATTATTAAGTAAGGTGCTATTTCTAAGAATGGTTTATGCCAGTCAGTACCAAGAGGCTTAAGGTCGTTAAGCCAGTCTTCACTCATTCTACTATTATAACTGTCAAATTCCTCTTTCTCAGCAGCCTCTTTAATCTTTTTCTTTAATTCCGGATTGCTCACCACGCAGAAGGTCCATGGTTGCTTATGAGCACCAGACGGGGCAGTAGATGCTGATCTTAAGATATTATCGATAACCTCTCTTGGGATTGGTTTATCAGAGAAATCTCGAACAGTTCTCCTCTTATCAATCCATTCAAAAAATCGTTTACTTCTAGCTATGCACTCAGTTTCATCATAAGTCGCTTTGCTATAAGCCTCGTATTCGTAGCCATCAATCATCTTAGTTTTTGCCATATGACAATTATACAGACTTCTTTAAAAAGTAAGATGTAAGGAGCTTGACAATTTACTGGAATATGATTTGAACTATCAATATCTATATTCAAAAGGTGATAATAAAAGCAAAGCCAGATGTTTAATCATTTCTTTTCCCTTGCCTTAAGCACCTCTATCACATCATTTAATTCAAACCCTTTAGCTGCTAGTAACACCAAATAATGATACATTAAATCTGCCCCTTCATTTAAAAATAGATCGTCATTATCATCTTTTGCTTCAATCACTAATTCTACAGCTTCTTCACCTACTTTTTGTGCAACTTTATTTATCCCTTTTTGAAGTAGTGAGTTAGTATAGGAAGCAGTTGATGGATTATTTTTTCTTTCCTGTATAGTGCTTTCCAAAAAGCCAAGATTAGTGGAAGAGTTTTTAAATTCGCCAAAACAGGTGTCAGTACCTGTGTGGCATGTTGGTCCTTCTGGTATTGCTTTAATAAGTATAGTATCTGCATCACAATCAATGTCGATTGAAACTACATTTAGAAAATTGCCTGAGGTTTCTCCCTTTTTCCAAAGCCTATCTTTCGAGCGACTATAAAAAGTCACGACTTCTTCTTTTAAAGTCAGTTTGAAAGCTTCTTCATTCATATAACCCAACATGAGCACATTTTTAGAATAGTAATCCTGAATAATGACAGGAAGAAGTCCTTTTGAAAAATCTGGTTGTTTGTTTATATCAATCATCTGATTGGGATATTTTGTTCTTTTAAATACGATTTTAGTTTAGGGATTGGTATTTCACCAAAATGAAAAATACTTGCAGCAAGAGCAGCATCGGCTTTTCCATTGTTAAACGCTTCAGTAAAATGCTCCATGGTACCTGCACCACCTGAGGCAATAATTGGAATACTAACTACTTCAGATAGTTTTCTTAATGCCTCAATGGCAAATCCTTGTTTGGTTCCGTCATTATTCATACTAGTGAATAGTATTTCTCCAGCACCTCTTTTTTCTATATCTTTCGCCCAATCAAAGAGGTTTTTCTCCGTTGGCTTTCTGCCTCCATGGGTATGAACAATCCAATCTCCATCCACTAGATTCGCATCTATGGCCACTACAATACACTGACTTCCGAATGCATTTACTAGTTCGTTAATGAGGCTTGGATTTTTAACTGCAGAAGAATTTACAGAGATCTTATCAGCACCAGAATTCAATAGGGGACTAACATCTTCAACCGAAGATATTCCTCCTCCCACTGTAAATGGTATATCAATATTCTGCGCAATATCCCTTACAAGTTTAATAAAGGTCTTTCGGCCTTCAGTAGTTGCCGTAATATCTAAAAATACCAACTCGTCAGCTCCTTGTTCGGCATATTGTTTTCCTAGTTCGACTGGATCTCCTGCATCTCTGATATTTACAAAATTAATGCCTTTAACCGTTCTTCCATCCTTAATATCAAGACATGGAATTATTCTTTTTTTAAGCATGGTTGAATTCAGTTAATTCTTTCAGACTAATCTTATTTTCATAAATGGCCTTTCCTATTATAGCTCCATAAAGCCCCGCACTCTTAAGCTCTATTAAGTCTTTAATAGAGCTAACACCACCACTGGCAATTAATTGAAGTTCAGAAAATGAAGCTAATAGTTCTTTATACAAACTTACATTAGGCCCTTGAAGCATGCCATCGGTGGCAATGTCAGTGCAAATCACGGATTTAATTCCTTGACCTAGATAATCTGCAATATGGTCATTTAAGTGGATAGTGGAGGTTTCAATCCATCCTCCGGTAGCAATCATTTTATCTTTGACATCTGCACCAAGTATTAATTTATCAGCTCCATATTTTGATATCCAATCTAGTACCTGCTGCTTGTTTTTAACAGCAATACTTCCACAGGTTATTTGTGCTGCACCTGCCTTAAATGCTATCTCTATATCTTCATCAGTCTTTATCCCACCGCCAAAATCTATGATCAAATTAGTTTGATTAGAAATACCTTCTAGTACCTTCCAATTCGTTATTTTTCCTTTCTTAGCGCCATCCAAGTCCACAAGATGGAGATATTGAATTCCTGCATTTTCAAACTTTTTGGCCATGATCACGGGATCCTTCTCATACACTATTTTTGTGTCATAACTTCCTTGTGAGAGTCTAACACATTGACCATCTATGATGTCTATTGCTGGTA
>CAYGNU010000367.1:0-5075 GCA_964351175.1 uncultured Roseivirgaceae bacterium
AAATGTAGATATCAAGGCGTTGGAAGATGAATTTGACGCTATTGTGATTTGTACAGGTTCCACAGTGCCTCGAGATTTGCCTATTCCAGGAAGAGAATTTAAGGGAATACATTTTGCCATGGAATTTCTAACTGAACAGAATGAACAGGTAGCTAAAGGCGCACCCAAGAATGTCAGTATTACCGCTAAGGACAAACATGTAGTTGTCATTGGAGGTGGTGATACAGGTTCAGACTGTATTGGCACTTCACACAGACAAGGGGCAAAATCAGTATTGCAAATCGAGCTTTTAGAAAAGCCACTAGATCATAGAACGGACAAAGACCCTTGGCCAAACTGGCCGATGGTTGTAAGAACTTCCTCATCGCATGAAGAAGGGGGCAAAAGAGAGTGGGCACTTCTAACTAAGGCATTTGAATGCGATAATGTAGGTAATGTTAAGTCTATCACGTTAGTAGACATAGAGTGGAAAGAGAAGGAAGGCCGAATGACTTTTGAAGAAATCCCTGGCACTGAAAGAAAAGAACCTTGTGAATTGGCTTTACTCGCTATTGGTTTTGTGGCTCCTGAAAATTCCTTGTTGGAGCAATTTCAAATAGAAGTGACTGAAAGAAACTTAGTAAAAGCTAAAAGATATCAAACAAACTGGCCGCATATCTTTACAGCTGGAGATGCTCATAGAGGCCAATCTTTAGTAGTATGGGCTATTTCTGAAGGCCGAGAGGCTGCAGTCGCTGTTGATAAGTACTTGATGGGAAGTAGTGCGCTACCATCTAAAAACGGATCGTTCTTGGTCTATAAATAAGAATTACAGTTATTTTTCCTTTAAAATACCTTAAATTTCGATGTTAGATAAGATGCTTTCATTCAAAGGCTTTGAAATATAGCTTGTTACATCTTCATAATTATTGGCTTTTGCTATATCATCAGGATATACTGATGAAGAAAGCATATATATTTTTATAGGTTTCTTTAAACGTGGCTTGACAGACTTGTATTCTTCTAGAAAATCCCATCCATTTTTAACTGGCATATTAATATCCAAAAATATAATGTCAGGTAAAACCGATGTTTCTGATGCATTACTTTCTAGATAATCGAGCGCCATATCAGCATTTATAAATGTCGTTACATTATCTGAAAAGTTAGTTGCGGAAATAATTCTCTTGCATAAAAAATTATTTACATCATCATCATCCACAATTAACACATTAGGTTTCATCTGATAATTTTATTTTATACTAATAATAGCATTAAAATTCTTATTTACCTATTGGCAAGATTACTTTAAAAGTACTTCCAACATCTACCTCGCTTTCCACTTCAATCTTACCCCCCACTAGTTCAACATGAGATTTTACAATAAACAGACCTAAACCTTTACTATTTGGACCATTGTGAAACTTTTGATACAAACCAAAAAGTCGATCTCCATATTTATTTAAATCAATACCAATTCCGTTGTCCTTAACTCTAATGTTAATATTATTATTTGATAGTTCTGCTGATATATCTATTTTGCTCTGACGTTTATCACTACGATACTTTACCGCATTGGTAATAAGATTTTGTAAAATGCTTTTCAAATATTTGTCAGAGAAATAGAAAAGATCCACTTTGGAAAAGTCCGTTTTGATTATTGTCCCAGACTGAATAACTTCTTGTTCAATATTGCTTATTATTTCATCTACATATTTTTTTAAATCAATTTGTATTGCTTCATAATGTGGTTTTTCATTGAATGCTACAAGATCAACAAGATCATTCAGGGTTGTATCTAACCGTTGAACTGATTCTTCAATTTTATTGAAGACCTCTTTGTTATTTTGGTGTATTAACTGCCGATCGTAGAAACTAATTAGCGTTCTGAGGTTTATTACGGGTGCCCTCAAATCATGTGATGTTATATAGGCAAACTGCTTTAGTTCAGTATTTGATTTCGCCAATCCTTCCGTTAAATTCTTTAGGTCTAACTCGTCTTGTATCCTTTGAGTGATATCCCTTTGCATACCAAAAATTGCTGTCAAATCACCTTCCTTATTGAATAATGCTATATAATCACCCTCGACCCATATTTGATTTGATTTGAAAGTGTCTGCTTTTGTGATTACTATCTGTTGTTTTTTATCTAGCAAATCAGAAATGATACCATTGGCCACTTTACTATTATTCTTAAATAAGTCATTAAAGCTGAGACCAATCATATCGTCATAGCCGGCCTCGTATTGTTTTAAAAGAGCATTGTTAAGCTTTACAATATGGAAATTTTTAAAAACCTCATCCACTGTTTTTTTCTTATTCTTACCCTCATTCAGTTTCAAAGGGCTTTCGGCTTCCATTATAAAAAACCCGTCTAAAGATTGAAGGAAAAAAAGGTTTAACATTTCTTCACTCTTTTTTAGAGCTATTTCCATATTAACCTTTTCAGTTATTATGTCTGTAAAAAGTAATATCCCTCCAACTTTTCCCTTTTCATTATACCATGGTCGTATTTGCCAACTAAGCCAAACCAAATTTCCATTGCTGTCAATGAAACTATCTCTATTATTTTCTAATGTTTTTCCCTCTAGGCCAAGCTGATGTTTTATTTTCCAAATCTCCTTTACATCTGAGAAAATAGAGTAATGGTTTTTTCCCTTAATACTTTTTCGATTTAAGCCTTTACTTTTAAAATCCCACTCCAAGGACCAATTTTTGCTACACACGATGTAGTTCATCGAATTATCAAACATTGCAACAGAATTAGGAGACTTTTGAATAAATGATTCGAGATTTCCCTGATTATTGTTTTTTCCTTCGAATAATTGTTGAATATAGCAGATTTGAGTGCTGTCATCTAATGAGCTAAATGACAATTTGTATTTAGTAACTTCACATACAGGATGCTTTTTTCCTCCTTCTTGTTTTTCTGAATGTATCCCTTTCCTTATAATTTCGTGATCAGAAACATCAAAAAGTGTACATAACAATTTATCTAGGGCATCTTTTTTCTTGATTCCAAGAAGGGATTCTGCTTGACGATTTGTATTTAAAATTAACCCCTCACTGCTAATGATAATCATGGCTACGGGAGCCTTTTCAAATAACAAAGAATAATCTAAGAAAGTACCTGACATCGTCATTCAGATTAAGTCTAAAAATCTTTTATTAATATTTAAAAATAGGACTTAAGAATCTTCAAATATGGCAATATTTCAGTTTTCGGTAACTGTTTCGTTTATATCATTGAGTTTCTCCAACCAGAAATTATTGAAGCCATCGCCTATATGAAGCGTGATCATAGCCATTTGAAGTAGTTCTAGGATAGCAAGGAAGTTAAAAATAACGGCAATCTTATTTTTATCCTGCTCAATGATGTCTGTAAATGGGACTTTTCGTTTATCTCTTAAAGTATACATGATGAAATCCCGCTGACCTCCTATGGTATAAGGAAACTGAATAACCTCATGCCTTGGCTTGTTTTGCTCTATCTCATAGCGCTCCATTACATTTTGGAACACCTTCAGCAGTTTGTATAAGTCAAGGTCCTGCATCTCTGATTCAACATTAACAGACTCTGCCAAAGACCTGATTTCCTTGTTTATATTTCCTCGCTTCTCCTTTTCTATCTGGTTATTTTCCATAACCTGAAGCTCTTCAAGTACCGATTTGTACTTCTTATACTCTAATAAATGTCTGACCAGCTCTTCCCGAGGATCTATCTCATTGCCTTCCTCATCCAACTGAGGTCTTGGCAATAACAATTTAGATTTAATGCGCATCAAGGTAGCGGCAACCAAAATAAACTCGCTAGCCACTTCTATATTCAACTTTTCAAGATTATGGAGATAGTCCAAAAAGTCCTTTGTGATTTTTGATATGGGTATATCATTGATGTCTAGCTCATCCCTTTCTATGAAAAAGAGAAGTAGGTCAAAAGGGCCTTCAAAAAGAGGTAATTTTATTTCGAAGCTCACATCAAAAATCTTAAGTGTTGATTAATCAGTATTAAGTCAAAGATATTACTATATCGAGTAAATATGACTGGCTTGTGTAAAAAAGTGTAATTTTGCCGTTTATTATCAAATTGCAAAAAATATTTAAAACAGTTACCTTGAGTTCTTGTTCTAGATTTAATGCCAACTTATAAAAGATGCTAATTGAACCAGGAAAGCTTCTTGCTAACATTAACAGTCCAGCTGATCTAAAAAAACTGGACCAAACACAACTCGTTCAACTTAGTGATGAGTTGCGTCACTTTATTATTGATAATGTTTCTGTATACGGAGGTCACTTTGGTGCCAGCCTTGGGGTAGTAGAATTAACTGTTGCCTTACACTACATATTCGATACTCCGAAAGATCAATTAGTCTGGGATGTGGGTCATCAGGCTTATGGTCATAAGATATTAACAGGTAGAAAAGACATTTTTCATACCAATAGAATTTATAAGGGTATGTCTGGCTTTCCTAAAAGAAAGGAAAGTGAGTACGATGCCTTTGGTGTTGGACATTCATCTACTTCTATTTCTGCAGCCTTGGGTATGGCCGTAGCTTCTAAATACAAAGGTGATGAAGAGCAGCAGCACATAGCCGTTATTGGAGATGGGTCCATGACTGGCGGATTGGCATTTGAAGGTATGAACCATGCTGGGGTTTCTAATAGCAACATTCTTATCATTTTGAATGATAACTGCATGTCTATAGACCCAAATGTAGGTGCATTGAAAGATTATTTGACAGACATTACGACCTCACATACTTACAATAAGGTAAAAGATGAAGTTTGGAATGTTTTGGGTAAGATCAGCAAATTCGGACCTAACGCAAGAGAGGTAATCTCCAAAGTAGAAAATAGTATCAAATCTTTATTGCTAAGCCAAAGCAATATGTTTGAATCATTAAACTTGAGATATTTTGGTCCAGTTGATGGTCATGATGTGAATCACTTGGCAAGTGTACTTGCAGATTTAAAAGACATCAAAGGTCCTAAAATTTTACATTGCATCACCACTAAAGGCAAGGGTTATGCTCCTGCTGAAAATGGCAATAAAACTACATGGCATGCTCCCGGTAAATTTGATAAGCTATCTGGAG
>CAYGNU010000368.1:0-5072 GCA_964351175.1 uncultured Roseivirgaceae bacterium
ATGCTAATAGCACGGCTTTGTTATTAGATTTATTGTCAATTCTATCTTAGATCGATAATTTCAACTCCCGGGAATTTGGAAGGGTCAAATCCAAAATCAGCATCAGAAACATTGGCAGTCACCTTAAAATTTTTAATAGTATAATTGTATTTATTTCCAGACTTGTCAAACATGGTCCAGCTTTTAAGGCTGTTATCATTTTTGGCAATAAACAATTTGATCTTGAAAAACTGAGCATCCTTATCATTAGGGATTAAATCAATAACGGAGCACATAGTACCTCCATTGTTTTCTTCACCTATCAATACATACTTATAACCATCTTTGTAGGCATCATATATCTTCGATGGAGAAATTTCACCTTCTTCAGGGCTATAAGTATCAATATTTACTTCGTTAACATCAGGAAGATAGGTCCAAACTGTAGTGCCATTATTAATAACTACTTGTTCCTCCATTTCAAGTCTATACATCTCACCTTTGACAGCAATTTTACCACTGAAATTTTCGTTGATACCATCAGTCTCATTAATAAGACTTGATGTTATATTTGCACTGTAAGCAGGAATCTTCTTATACTTTGAACTCATTGCTTCCAACACTTTAAGCGCATTAGGGTCATATTGTGCTTGTGCTGAAATCCCTACCACACTCATCAGCATCATCATTAAAATCTTTTTCATTGCAATTCTTTGTGATTGTAAATTCTATTTTCTTGTTATTCTCTTTTTACGAATTGAGCTCATTCAATAATTGTTCCAAACTATATTCATCTGGAATAAGTACTTCTCTAGCCTTACTTCCTTCAAACGATCCTACAATACCCGCAGCCTCTAATTGATCAATAAGCCTGCCAGCTCTATTATAGCCAAGTTTCAATTTCCTTTGTATCAATGACGTACTCCCTTGTTGATGCATGACGATAAGTCTTGCTGCATCGTCAAATAAAGCATCTCTATCAGACAAATCCACTTCACCTACACTTGAAGTATCAGCATCACCTACATATTCAGGTAATACATAAGCAGATTCATACCCCCTTTGTTCACCAATAAAGTCACAAATACGCTCTACTTCGGGAGTGTCAACAAATGCACATTGAATCCTGATCAGATCAGAACCCTGTGAAAGCAGCATATCTCCCATACCAATCAGTTGATCTGCACCACCTGTATCAAGGATAGTCCTCGAGTCAATTTTAGAAGTAACTCTAAAAGATAATCTCGCTGGGAAATTAGCTTTGATAATACCTGTAATAACATTGACAGACGGACGCTGTGTGGCTACCACTAAATGAATACCAATAGCTCGGGCCAATTGTGCTAAACGTGCAATTGGCGTTTCCACCTCTTTACCAGCTGTCATCATTAAATCTGCCAACTCATCAATAACCAAGACAATATATGGCAAAAACCGATGCCCTTTTTCAGGGTTCAATCTCCGCTTTACGAACTTGGCATTATATTCCTTTAAATTTCTAGATCCTGCTTCCTTTAGTAGATCGTAACGGTTATCCATCTCAATACATAAAGAATTGAGTGTATTAATTACCTTCTTAGTATCAGTTATAATAGCTTCTTCCCCATCTGGTAGTTTAGCTAAGAAATGCCTCTCAATTTTGTTGAATAGGGTTAATTCAACCTTTTTTGGATCAACAAGTACAAACTTTAGTTGTGAAGGATGTTTTTTATAGAGTAACGAAGTTAACAGCACATTTAATCCCACCGACTTACCCTGACCAGTAGCTCCAGCCATCAAAAGGTGAGGCATTTTGGCTAAATCAATAACATGCACCTCATTAGAAATGGTCTTACCCAAAGCAACAGGCAATTCCTTGTCGCTCTTCATAAACTTCTCTGTAGAAAGTACAGAGCGAATACCTACCATTTCTGGATTCTTGTTCGGAACTTCAATTCCAATTGTTCCTTTGCCAGGAATTGGAGCAATAATCCTGATTCCTAAAGCCGCTAAACTCAGTGCAATATCATCTTCAAGATTCTTAATTTTAGAAATTTTAACACCAGCCTCTGGAACAATTTCATAAAGTGTTACGGTTGGACCTATTGTAGCTTTAATACTACTGATACCAATTTTGAAGTTGACGAGCGTTTCAAGAATTTTGTCTTTGTTAATCTCAAGCTCCTCTTTAGTTACTTGCACTTTACTGGTATCGTGTGCATCAAGTAAATCAAGGGTTGGATATTTATAAGATCCTAAATCAAGGGTTGGATCATAATTCTCTTGAGTGTCTGCAACCTTTTCCACCACTAGCTCATTCTCCACTACTAAATCAGGTTCTTCTACAACAGGTTTTGCCTTTGTGGCAGTCTCAGTTACCTCAAATTCAATGCTTTTAACAGGTTCTTTCTTAACTGGCTCTACCTTTTCTTCTTCTATTGGTTCTTCCTCCTCCAGATTTTTTACTTGCCAAGAATCACTTTCATCCAGATCTTCCTCCTCGTCTTCCTCCAGAAGATCAGCATCATCTTCAAAAGCATCTGCCTTCACTTCAGTAACTACTTTTTCAACTTCATCTACGCCATCTTTAACCTTGTCTTGAAGGCCGATCATTGAAGTAACATTAAAAAAGTAGATTACAAATACTAAGAAAGAGAAAATCAGAAGCAATAATGTACCCCAACCAATCAATCCTTCTAGGACAATGGATAGCTGATAGCCAACGCCTCCACTTAAAAATCCCCATTCAGAAACTCCTTCAGAGTTATAAACTGTGTAACCTAGAAGGATACTTAACCAAAGGGTAAAGAACAAACAAAAGGTTACTGTAGCACTGACAGAAATAATTTCCCTTTTGAAAACAATCTTGTAGCCTAACAGGAATAATAATGGCGGTGTAAAAAAGGAGGCTAGACCAAACCATCTAAAAATGAAGTAGTGAGAAACGAAGGCTCCATAAAGTCCGAGCCAGTTTTCAGCTTCTCTTCCAGATTGAATAACACCAGTTTCATTTATAGCTTCAACAACACTCTGATCTGCTTTGCCAGTAAATAAGTAGGAAATAAGCGCTACGAAAATATAGAGCGCGCTAATGATGAGGAAAAAACCAAAAGCAAGCTGAAATCTTTTATCCTTCAAAAAGCCCAGCGATAAATTCAATTTGAATTTGCTCCCTTTCTCTTTGCTAGATTCCTTAAAAGTATTTGATTTATAGGTGTTTTTGGCCATTCTGTCAAAAATACAAAGCTAGTTAATATAATGAAATGTCATGGAGAAATAATGACCTAAACCATCATGGTTGCAATCTCTTTGTTTATGCGCTTTACAAAAGCAGGTCCTTCGTAAACAAACCCAGTATAAATTTGAATTAACGAAGCTCCAGCGTTCATTTTTTCTACAGCATCCTGAGGACTCATGATACCTCCAACGCCAATGATGGGATAGTCATTGCCTAAAGCTTTTCTTAAATATGAAATAACCTCATTGCTTCTGTTTTTTACAGGTTTACCGCTTAGTCCGCCCATTCCAATCGCCTCTACTTTACTCTTACTGGTTTGTAGACCATCTCTAGATATGGTAGTGTTGGTGGCAATTAGTCCATCCAGCTTCACCTCATTGACCATATCTACAATATCTTTCAACTGATCTTCGGTCAAATCAGGGGCTATCTTTAAAAGAATTGGTTTCTCTTTAGGTTTTGCTTTATTAATGACTTGAATCTTTTGAATGATCTCCGTCAAAGGCCCCTTATCCTGAAGCGCTCTCAAATTAGGCGTATTTGGCGAACTTACGTTCACTACAAAATAGTCAACATGATCGTAAAGCGCTTCGAACACTAACTCATAATCTTTGTAAGCATCTTCGTTAGGTGTTAATTTATTTTTACCAATGTTGCCACCTACTATCACTTTAGAATTTCTTCTTTTCAATCTTTCAACTGCATCTACAACCCCACCATTGTTAAAACCCATTCTATTAATGAGCGCCTGATCTTCAGGAAGTCTAAACAATCTTGGCTTCTCATTTCCTGGCTGCCCTTTTGGCGTCAGCGTACCAATCTCTACAAAGCCAAAACCGAAACACCCAAGCTCATCGATGAGTTTGGCATCTTTATCAAAACCAGCTGCGAGCCCCACAGGGTTAGGAAAGTCTATACCAAAATAAGTTCTTTTCAAAGCGGGTGAATTGCTTGAATAAAGTGCCCTCCATATGGAACTGATCCCAGGAACTTTACCCAAAAAACTTAATAGATTAAATGTGAAATGATGAATCTTCTCAGGATCAAAAAGAAAGAAAATGGGTCGGATCAGGAGTTTGTACACGGTGTGACTTTATTAAAATTATTCAGCACGCAAAGATAGTCGAATAAATAATAAGCAAAACTGAAATGTCAGCTTCTTGGGTGAAAATCCTGAATAACTTGGCGTAAATAATCTCTATCTAAATGGGTATAAATCTCTGTGGTGGTGATAGACTCATGACCGAGCATTTCCTGAACTACCCTTAAGTCAGCACCACCCTCAATAAGGTGAGTGGCGAATGAATGCCTGAAAGTATGTGGACTTATGTTTTTCTTCATGCCAATGGAAGTGGCCAAATTTTTTATAATCGTAAAAATCATCACTCTCGTCAGTTTTTTACCCCTGCGATTTAAAAATGCATAATTCTCGTACCCAGGTTGAATTTTAACATGCACCCTTACTTCCTTTTTATAAATATTAAAATACTTTAGGGCATCAGAACCTATTGGTACAAGGCGTTCCTTATCACCTTTTCCCACTACTCTTAAAAATCCAATATCTTCTAAAATATTAGTCAACCTTAAATTAATCAATTCGGATACTCTAAGGCCAGAACTGTACAGCACTTCGAGCATGGCTCTGTTTCTTTGTCCCTCAGGTGTTGAGTGATCAATGGCTTCCAGAAGGCTTACTATTTCATTGAAATCCAGTGTGTCAGGAAGCTTTCTACCTAATTTAGGCCCTTCAATCAATTGAGTAGGATCATTTTCAATTAAATCCTCGAAAACTAAATATTTGTAAAATGCCTTAACCCCACTAAAAATTCGAGCCTGAGAATGCGGTGCCAGCCCCAACTCATTAACGTACTCAATA
>CAYGNU010000369.1:0-5064 GCA_964351175.1 uncultured Roseivirgaceae bacterium
GAACGCCAAAACAAGTTTCGGCTTTAATACCGAATGCTGAAAACGGCTTATTCAGCCGTTTCATATTCTACTTTATGAATGTTCACCCCAACTGGAAGGATGTATTTGCAGACACCACAGAAAATGGTCTGGACGAATACTTTGATGCTTTAGGTACTGAGTTCTACGAACTCTACAAAGTACTTCGCAATGGCTCAGAAGTGCAGTTCTGCCTTACGGCAGACCAGCAAAGCCAATTCAATAAGTTCTTTGCCCAAGTACAAGAGCACTATCTCACTTTACAAGGCATGGATTACATGGCTACCATTCGCAGGTTAGGTTTGATTGCCTTTCGCATGAGCATGGTACTTTCTGCTTTGAGAATATTAGAAACAGGTGACACCAGCTCTCGCATTGTCTGTGAAGAAAGAGATTTCCAAACGGCTTTGTCTATAGTGAAGGTATTGGCAAAACACGCAAGCAAGGTATTCAATGAACTACCAGAAGATGACAAGCCCAAAACCAGAAAGAACCGAAAGGAAAAGTACTTGGATGCATTACCGCAAGTATTCAACAGGCAGAAATACCTTGAAGTAGCCAAGCCATTGAGCATTCCAGACAAAACAGCAGAAGGTTACATCACTGAGTTCCAAAAGAAAGGGTTAATCCATAGAGAAAAACAAGACCACTATCTGAATTTAACCAAATTGGAGCTAGTGAAAGATTCACATTAATTGATACCAACTATTGAATTGAAATTATAAAAACACAAAATTTTCGCTAAAAGTTAAAATACTACATAGATCGACTACCAAAAGATGACATTAAACTTTTGAAACGCTATTTTCTTTTAACCCTTCAATTTGCTCTGTATGCCTTTCAAGATGTGCGGACATAAGCAAAAGTGTTTGATATAAATCGATTGTGCCAGTTAGCGGATGCTTCCAGAAATGATTGCGCAAATCATCATTGGTGTTTTTCACATAGTTCATTGTTGCCAATCTTTGTTTTGTGTATGCTGATAGTGCTTCTTCAACTGACTTGAATTTATTGGACGGTCTAAAAATCTCAGGTGATTTTGCTTTCCATTTTCTACTGGTCATTTTTGGCTGAATTTCTTCATCCTTTATTTTGATCCTTTTTCTATTTTCAGGTTCTGATGGTTTCTTCATTTCTTCTGAAACAATTTCTGGAAACTGAAGTTCGGCAAAAGTGATATGCTCTATACATTCTGCGATAGACCATTTGTTAGATGAAGGTTTGAATAATAGTTGTTCTTTAGACAACCCCTTAATGCTCGTCTGAAATGAATTAGAGGACTCATTGAGTATGTCAATCAAATTTGTCCTTTCGTTTTCTAATAGGCCCATAGACAAGTTATTTTCCGCTTTTAGTTTTATTTGACTCAACCATAAATCATGCAGTTTCAGTAGTTTATTAGGCTGAAATAGCTTTTCAGGAATAGTAATCCAACCATTTTGAGACTCTGCAGTTATTAGTCTACAACCTCCGTCTGTTGGAATAATTACCCATGCATGATAACCAGGTATGCCCTTTTTATATGATTGCCAGCTAAGCCTTTGATATGGAATAAATTCTTTGATAACGGATGTAAATTGAAAACCCATAGTTTCCCAGATAAAAGAAGATGTATCACTTATAACTCCTTCTGTATTACTAACTTTAACATTAGTAGCACCGGAATAAAAGTCAGGCCATTTTTCTGCTTCGATCAATATTTGCCATACTTTTTCAGGGCTTGCATCAATTACAATTTCGTTATACACGTAGAACTTACTTTTAGCTGGATTAAACTCTTCAGGCCAATTAACTAAATTTTCCTTTTCATTATATTCTTTCGTAGATAACTGGGCGTAGCTCACCCCTGTAAAAGACAGAACCCATAATGTTATAATTATTTTTTTCATTTTCTTGTTGGTCTAATTTGTATCGTATGTATTTATTTCTAATCTCCTTTTATTAAGATTCATCCAAGTATATAGTCCAATACCAGCTAAACTCCAAAATAGGATTGCGATCATAAGATTTATGTTGTCTTGTCTATCCATCAATATAAATGCTTGGGTTTTGACATATGGTATATTTTCACCAAGAACAACAAGCCCATTGTGCAGTACATGAAGAATAAAAGGCCACCAAACAGACTTAGTGGCAATTAGGACAGTCCCGTAAAAAATACCTGATAGTAGCTGTGTTAGAGGTATATCAGTTGCATGTATAAATGCAAAAAAGGAAGCGACTGATAAAATAGCGAAGACTTTATTCACTTTTAATTCCAAATAGCTCTGAAGCCATAATCTAAATCCAAATTCTTCGACTAAAGGGAAAGCAATTACCGCTAAAACCAATACATCTAAAGGGTCTTCTGTAAAGGTACTTTGGGACGTTTTGATATGAAACAGCCAAAAATAGTCTCCGACAACCAATAAGAATGTTAGAATTATAAGCAGGTAACTATACTTTGGCGTTCTAAATTTCAATCTATTACTAGTCCATTTTTTTGGTAAACCATATCTTACATGAACTATATAAAATATTCCCATCAAAAGAGTACCACAAAGTATTGCAGGAAAAGTATCTAGTTCTTCAGAACAAATTCCAAAGCCAATCAACCAAGCATAAGTCAAAAGTATCCTTATGATTATTCCTATTGTTGAGAAAAAAAATGTTAGCATTGGATTCATTAATTTAATCGTTTAAACTCACTTATTTTGCATTATTACTTGCTTGTTAATTTGACTTATTTAATGTTAATAGCCCACCTATATTGAGCTGTAAATAGAATGAACCTACATTATCTTTTAAACTTGTAGCTGAGCCAGAAACCTTATCTTCCCATTCTGTTTCACCAGAAAACGGCAACATATAGCCTACTCTTATTCCTGTAAAAAGCCCCTTACTGTCAATGATTTTAGCATTTAAACCTATGTTTGCTGAAAATTGATTATTTATTAAATTCTGGAAAGAGTTGTCTGTCTTGTTCTGTAGTATCAATTGATTATTATTTAAGACTAACCCAACAGTGGGTTCTATTTTCCAATTTCCATTCTTTGAAATATTGTACCCAAAAGACAAGGTGTTGCTAAAACCTATATATTGGATTTCACCATTACTATTGTCTTTATTGCCATTAGAATACAGAAACTCGAATCCAATGATATAATTATTCTTAGTCCAAGCACTTCCTGCTCCTATGGAGAATGAATACAGTTCAGGATCTACATCTGTTATAAAATGTTTATTGAATTCATTAAACTTCGTACCTACTATTGCACCAAAATAGATTCCCGTTTCAGGCTCAATCTGAGCAATAGATTTAGTGTTTATAAAGATTATTAGGGCTAATACTACGATTATGTTCTTTTTCATTTTTGCTGATTTTGTGTTGTTTCAATTTTTTGTTCTCTTAAAAATGGCTTTCCCCTTAAAGCTTGAAACAGCGTGAATAATGCGAGTAGGCCATATAATACACCTATTGCGATAGTCAGTTTTGTATTTCTCAGTAAATAGTAGGAAAGAAGAGGTAATACCTGAAGTGCATGCATACCAATAAAATGGGATACTCTTAAATCACCCACCACTTTGCTCCATCCGAAAATGAATAGGTTAGAATTATCATTTTCCAGTCCAATAGTATGACTCATCCTACCTCCCATAAGAAACCCTTCAAAGGAGAAAACAACAAAAATCACAATGCCAAGCCGGATGGCCCACACATAGTAATTAGGTAGATCTGGCAAAGAATGCGTGAAGAATAAAACTCCAACATATGCAACATAAAGTGTCACCAACGTTGCTGCCAAAGCCATCATTGAAAACATGGCAGAAAAAAATGGACTACTCACATTATAGTGCGAAGTTTTACCTTGACTAGCCATTATCGCTATGTAAACAATTTCAAAGCCCAACAAGACAATTACCGACCAATTGAAAACTTGAATATTGAAAGAAGGCAAGTAATGACAATACCAGGCCATTGCCCACACGAAAGTGAAGGTTGAAAACGCAAATTTGAACGGCTTGTACCAAGCATTTACATTATACACCTGCGTTGACGAGACTTTCGATAGCACCAAAAAAACAACCGAGGCTAGCAAGCATAGTAAGCCATAATAAAACAGCGTTTCATTTCTTGCTTTTAATTGTAAGATGAAGTCTTGCATGGTCACTAAGCTTTAATACTTGCCAAATTCTTCTTGATTTTCATCATAATAAAATCAGGTGTGACACGTGGTAAATTTGAAATAAACCAATTATTGAAACCCACTATCTTTTTACCTTTTCCGTTTAACAATAACTCAACTCCAGCCTTGGCAACATCAATAGCAGGTACAGGTTTATTAGCACTCATTGCATTGGTTTTTCTCATTTCTGGCGTATGAAAAGCTGTTTCTACTGTACCCGGGCATAGAGCGGTTACTATTACTCCAGTATCTTCCATTTCTGCTGCAATGGTCTCAGTAAATGCCAGCACAAATGTTTTTGTGGCAGAATAAACCGAATAGTACGGAAAAGGAAGAAAAGACAATATCGAAGCAACATTCATTATTCGCCCTGATTTTCGCTGAGCCATGTCTTTAGCGAAGAGCTTTGTAAGAACGACTAGACTGCTCACATTGAGATTGATCATGTTCATTTCATGCTCCAGAGACGTTTCTAGGAAATTACCATATCCGCCAAAACCTGCATTGTTTACTAAATGGGTTACATTTAAATTCTTAGAAGAAATTTCGTCATAGAGGTCAATAGCATTTTGCGGTATTGATAAGTCTGCTTCATAAATCCTTACATCAATTACATATGTTGTCTCTAGGTCATTCTTCAATTGAAGGAGTTTATCATAACTCCGCGCCACCAATATCAAATCGAAGTTTTTCTTCGCCAATAGAAGAGCCATTTCATAGCCTATGCCGGATGATGCTCCTGTGATTAAAATATATTTTCTCATTCGTTTATTTTATTTATTGTTATCAAAGCTGTATGGACCAAAAACATGCTCAAACCAAAAGCAACAGTCATAACCTCGTGTGCCTATTTTTCCATTTTGTTTAGAATGACCTAAGT
>CAYGNU010000370.1:0-5048 GCA_964351175.1 uncultured Roseivirgaceae bacterium
TCGGCCTTGCCAGCGTCAGACCCTGGCGCGTTGCACAAATTCCATTTCGGCTCGACGTGCCAGTCCACCCAAAACCCGAATTTCGAAAGCGGCTCATCGGCAAAGCTCGAACCAATCGACTTCTCGGGAACCGTGATGATCGCTTTGCGAAGGCCTTGATTGTGAAGCTTGTCGAGCGCCACAAACATGAGCGCGCGGCTCTTGCCGGAAGCTGGAGGGGATTTTATCAGCAGATACTGCTCGCCGCGCTTCTCATAGGCGCGCTCCTGCATAGGGCGCATGCCTAGCTCGTTCGATTTAGTCGAATTGCCGTTGTTGGCGTAGGTGACGGATACGGAGGGTGCTATTTTAGTGTTTTGATTGATCATTGCGTCACCGCCTTTCATTTCTTGTTATCGTTCATCGGCGCTCTCCTGCCACGCTCGCCAGCGCAGCCTTCAAAACCTGAAAGCAGACCTTTGCCGTGTGCTCATCTGGAGTAAATCCCGATGCCATCTCTTGATACGGATGAATATAGTTGCGGAAGTCCCGGAGTCCGTCGCTGAACTTCTTCACATCCGGCTTCAACACGCCAATCTCGCACGCGACGTCAATAAAGTTAGCGAGCGTCCAGTCTTGGAATCTCTTGACGGTTCCGTCGATGGACTTTGGGCTGGCATTCGCTCGATTAAAGCAGGCTGGGTTGCTTTGCGCCGCGCCAAGCAACACACCCTCAAGAACGCTACCACAAAGGAATATAACGGAAAGGTTCGCGCCCGCGCCCAATGCCGTACGAGCTTCATCAAGCCGCCTGCGGATCACTGATGCGACTGCCGGTTCGACTGGTAGCTTTTCTATGTTTGGAATCGAGAACTCATGGTTCAGAAATTCGGTCTCGGTTTGGGCGTTGGCGTCGCCGACCATTTTACCACATAGCTTGGCCACGATGTCGCGTGACTTATCGAGAACCGGCTTATCAAGTTCACGCCCGTCTAGCTCGCAACTGGCCTCATACGAAGCGAGCATTTCGCTTAAGACATTTCCAACCAGATCGTCTGGCTCTTGCTCCCAGAAGGAGCGGAGCTTCTTGGCCTTGGACGTTCCATAGGTCTGATATTTAGAGCCGTGAATATCGACTTTATAGCGTTGGAAAAACTCACCAAAGCTCGTATCGGAATAATCGAGAACGTAGCCGCTACTCATACCGAGAAGGCGTTCAAGGTAGCGCTTATCGATATCGGAAAGGCTACTCACGCAACCTCCTTCCGACTGTTCATTTTCGTATACAGTTCAAAGAGCTTCTCCAACCGCTCAGTGTCGTTCTTGAAGCGGCGACCTATGTAGATGCGCTCAAGCACTTCGTCGTTGCGATCATGTGCGGCGCGAAGGTCGGCGGGCATCTTCTCGGGGTCGTAGAGGTCGGCGATGGTCGCGGGGAAATGCGCCTCGCGCGCGAGAAGGATGTCCTCAGCGCAGCGGGTCAGATCAGCTTTGTTTTTTTCAGTGAGCTTGGGAACAGGAAAAGTATTCCAGCCAAGAGTGTTGGAATATCGGAAGTCGGTTTTCATTTGTCCGCACACAGTTGCGATCCATACTAAGTGAAGGCTTGATGCGATCAACGCCAAGTTCCAAAGCGGCTCGTCGAACAGCACAAATGCAAGGTTGGTCACGATAGTACCTGGCCGGAGATACCCAACCGGCAAGTAACTGCGCGTCTCTGAGGAAACACTAGGAACGACGATAACTGTTTCGTGCCCGTTCTGCCGAATCTCCCCAAAACGGTGAGGACGCACTGCACTTGCTACTGTTGCGGCCTTAGAACTTTCTAGGCGCATCTTTCTCACCCGTTCCAAACGCTCTGAGAGCGTTGGACATTTTTTAGCGTCCTCCAGAGAATCTTCTCCAATCCAGAGACAGTAACGGGAGATTCCTCTAATGAACTCGGCCGAGCCTAATATGGGTCGGACAAACTTTTCCGTCTGCTCTTCAGAAAGGGCGAGTGCTGAAACTTCACCACTTGTAAGAAGTAGGTTGCCGCCGTCAGTAGGTTGATTGCCTTTAGTCATCTCGCCAACATGGCTTATTGGCTGTGATCGCTTGACCACTTCTATGTTTGGCGCGGCAACAAGATATCCGTTGATGTTGCTAGCTTCTTTACGAAGAGCCTCGCCGCTGGAATCGAGTGAATACAGCCATTTTCTTGAATTGGGAGAGTTTGATATGCCTACGATTGTGACGATTACACCAGCATTGTGACTGGCAAGATTCGCCCACTTAAAACTCGTATGCGCGAAAGCAATCTGATGTCCTGTTCTGAAAATTAGAGGCCAAAGAATAGGTACTTGCTGGCCTTGACAAATCGAGTTCGTTGACACGAAAGCGGCGCAGCTTTCTGTTCGAATACCGAAGTCCGTCGCCTTCATAAACCAGCCGGCCACGTAGTCGAGCGACTTCCAGCTATTTGTACGATGTCCAAAGATAGCCTCAAGGTCTGCTTTCTGCTCGGCTGATTGCCACGTTGATCCGAGATATGGTGGGTTTCCGCAGATATAGGTTTCCCCGCCCTCGTTCTCGAAGTCGATCTCGGCTTGGTCTAGAGGTGTGCTGAACAGATCATCACCGTGCATTTTGACACCGCGTCCAGTAGGTGGACAGATGCTCAGCCAGTCGATCCTCAAAGCGTTTCCGCAAGTAATCCAGTTCATAGCGTCGAGAGGTAAGAATTCAGCGAGCGCTTCCTTTTGCCCGCGATAGGTTACGTCGCATTGATACTCAGCGATGATGAGCGCGAGGCGTGCGATCTCAGCGGGGAAATCGCGCAGCTCTATGCCCCGAAAGTTTGTCAGCGGGATTTCTGTCTTCCGGTCTTCCTCGCCGCGCCGTTTATCTATCTCGGCCTCGATGGCGCGCATTTCCTTATATGCGATGACAAGGAAGTTGCCCGATCCACAGGCCGGGTCGAAAACCCTAATTTTTGCCATGCGGTTACGAAGATTGAGAAGTTTGCGAGCGTTGTCGCCCGCCTCTTCAAGCTTCTCGCGCAGGTCGTCGAGGAAGAGCGGGTTTAGGACCTTCAGGATATTGGGCACGCTGGTGTAGTGCATGCCCAGCGCACCACGCTCTTCGTCATCGGCGACGGCCTGGATCATCGAGCCGAAGATATCCGGGTTGATCTTCGTCCAATCGAGATTTCCGATGTGCAGAAGGTAGGACCGCGCAATTTTCGAGAAGCGCGGGACATCGGTTGAGCCCGAAAAAAGTCCGCCATTTACGTAGGGGAACACATCGGCCCAACGCGCCAGCTTGGCCGATGCTCGACCCTTGATCGGGGTGTTCATGGCTCGAAACAACTCGCCGATGACCTCGTGGGTGTTGGAACTGTCTCGGGCACTCATCTGCTCGACCGTCGCCGTGAATAGGTTCTCTCCGTTCAGGATGTCGGTATCTTCGGCGAAGAACAGAAAGATCAAGCGCGCCATGAAGTGGTTCATGTCGTGCCGTCGTTCTGCCGTACCCCAATCAGGATTATCCTTGAGCAACTCGATATAGAGCCGGTTCAGGCGCCCGGTCGCCTTAATGTCGAAGGCGCTCTCCCGGATTTGCTTGACGGTGCTGATACCCGCGAGCGGAAGGAAAAACCCGAAGTGGTCGGGAAAGTCTGGATAGTCGCAGACGATAACCTCGCCACTGTTCAGGTCTTCGGCCTGAAACTCCTTCCCATCGGTGGCGAGGACGAACTTCGCGCGCGCCTGCTTCGTGGCTGGGCTGGCCTGCAGTGCCGCAAGAGCCTCTGCGACCGTACCGTCTTCTACGACCTTGAGGTGGATATTGCTGGTCTGAAGAACCCCGCCGACATCCGACTTATTGGAGGTGCCGGAGCGCAAGCGTTTGATCGTCGTGGCCTTGTTGCCGAACGCCTCCAAAAACGCAAAGGGAAACTCTTCAGCGTCGAATGGCTGCTCGGCAAGTTTGGATATGGCCTCTTCAATCTCAACGGCGTTCACGTGCAACTCCCCTTTATACCTAGAATACTAACAGAAAGTGCAGGTTGCATCTCAAGAGCTACGAAATGTTGACATATCCACACGGCGGGCCGTGTACAGGAATGCAAAGCGACCTGGATTCCGGTCGCGGTTCTACTTCATCAGATTGCAAGGAGTGCGGTAGTAAGAACAAGCTATGAGTCCGATGATCCTGCCATCGGATCTTCAAAAAAGCAGGCACTACGAGAATCGAGACCAAGCCCCCGTCAGACCAACGGAATTCGCCTGTTCTTTATGTCCCAACTATCCGGTTAAGATACGATTTAGATTGCGTTCCCAGGCTTCCAGGGCGGATCTCTTTTCAGCGTCATAATTATAAAGGGCGTAGTGTCGGCCTGTAACGGAGGTGTCCTTATGGTTTAGTACACGCTCCACCACAAAGCGGGGAACATCACAGCCCGGCCCCTCTAGGTGTGTTGCTATCGTCCGCCGAAGATCATGAGGCGTAAACGGCTCCAAGGTATAGTGGTTAGCCTTTTTTACTGCGCTTGGTAAGGAACCCGCCGTAATTGGTCCCTCGCTTCGCAGTGATGGAAAGACCCACCGAGCCCCGTCCCCAGATGCTTTTGCTACCCTTAGATGGTCCCTAACAAGGTTTGTGATGGGGACGCGTTGTTGACGACCGTTCTTACTGCGCGTTTGCGGAATCGTCCAAAAAGCATTGGGCGATGTTTCCCAATCATCGTCAAATTCGGTCCAAGCAGCTTCGGCAACCTCGCCGGGCCTCTGTCCGGTCAACAGAATCATGCGTAGAGCAATACGTGTACGTATCGCATCTTGGCGGAGTTTCAGTCCTCGAGCCCGTATCGCCTCAGAATATTTTTCCCAGTCCGTTGCTTCCCAAAAAATTCCGATCTCTTGATTCCCAAGCACGCGTTGCCTTGGCTTTTCTTGGCCACGTTTTTTAACGAACATGCATGGGTTGATCTCAAGGTCCACTCGCGACTCGCCGATTGCCCAATTGAACATTTTGCGGACGACTTCAAGTGTCCTGTTCGCCTGTATTGAAGCCCCCCTGCTTTCGAT
>CAYGNU010000371.1:0-5025 GCA_964351175.1 uncultured Roseivirgaceae bacterium
CGCGGATGAGTCTCTTCAGGTAAGTAAGGATGCCAATACCATGATCTACCATGACAAAAAGGGAGGAGAGAATGAATGGCGAAAACATCATGTTTCTTCAATAACCAGAGATATTTGGACGTATGATGCCACTAAAAAAGAGCATAAAATGATCACTTCCTTTAAAGGAGAAGATCGCCAGCCAGTCTTTAATGCTGCGGAAGACAACATTTACTATTTAAGTGAGAAAAGTGGCAATTTCAACGTGCACAAATTGGCACTGGCTAATCCGGCACAAGATCAGCAATTAACTAAATTCGATACTTTCCCAGTACGCTTTTTAAGCTTTGGTGGCAACACGTTAGCATTCGGTTATGATGGTGAATTATACACCATGAAAGATGGTGAAGAGCCAAAGAAGGTTCAAGTCAATATAAGAACTCAAGCCAAGGACAATACTGATAGCTTTATCAGTATCAGAGATGGCGTGCGAGAAATGGAAATATCTCCTAACGGTAAAGAAATTGCCTTTATCGCTCGTGGTGAGGTATTTGTAACTTCAGTAGATGGATCATTGACCAAAAGAATCACCAACACACCTACGCAAGAGCGTTTTGTAACTTTTACTCCAGATGGCAAGGGCGTGGTTTATGCCGGTGAGAGAAATGGTAAATGGGATATCTATAAAACTGAAAAAACGAGGGCTGAAGAACCCTTCTTTTACGCATCCACTTTATTGAAGGAAACTGGCTTAATAGTGAACACTACAGATAGCTACCTGCCCACTTATTCTCCCGATGGTAAAAAGCTGGCTTATATTTCAGATAGAAGAACGCTAAAGGTAAAAGATCTGGCAGCTGGCACTGAAATAGACCTAATGACACCGAAAGATCTTTATTCAATGAGTGATGGAGATAAATATTTTAAATGGAGTCCTGATAGCAAATGGTTGCTTATGGGCTGGGGTAAAACGTTGAGCAATGACGAAGTATTATTATTAGCGGCTGATGGAAGTAAAAGAGAAAACTTGACTGAGAGTGGGTATTACGACTCTGAGCCAAAGTGGGTGAACGAAGGCAAGCAGGTGCTTTGGTTTAGTAACCGAAATGGTCTTAAAAGTTATGCCACTAGCGGAAGAAGTGAAGCCGATGTCTATACCATGTTTTTCACTCAAGAGGCACAGGACAAATTCAAGATGTCTGAAGAGGATTACAAGCTTATAAAGGCCATAGAAGAAGCGAAAAAGGAAGATGAAAAGGAGGAGGATGATAAAGATAAGAAAGGCAAAAAAGATAAAGAGGAAGATAAGCCTAAAGATAAAGTAGAGCCATTAAAATTTGATTGGGATGGGTTGAAGGAAAGAAAGGAAAGGCTTACGACTCACTCTAGTAGCCTTAGTGATGCAGTGCTATCTAAAGATGGCGAAAAGCTTTACTACCTCTCAAGTTTTGAGGATGAAAACAACCTTTGGGAAACGAATTTACGCACAGGGGAAACCAAAATGACCATTGGACTAAATACTAGTAGAGGTAGTTTGGTATGGGACAAGAAAATGGAAAATCTGTACTTACTGGCAGGTGGTAATATTTCTAAGTTGGATGTAGAAGGTGGCAAATCCAAAAGCATCAAAATAGCGGGTGAGATGAATTTCGATAAAGCTGCTGAAAGAGAAAGCATGTTTGAGCACATTTATATCCGTACTAAAAACATGTTTTATGAACCTACTTTTCATGGTAAGGATTGGGAAATGCTTCATACTGAATACAAGAAGTACCTGCCACACCTAGGTAACTCTTATGAGTTTACAGAAATGATGTCAGAAATGTTAGGAGAATTAAATGCATCGCATACTGGCGCTGGCTATAGAGGCAGCGGTAAAAATGAAGATGAAACGGCTTCTCTGGGTATATTCATGGATTATGAATATACAGGTGACGGAATCAGAATTGTGGAAGTAATCAATGGCGGTCCTTTAGATAAAGTTAAACTTGGTATTAAACCGGGTATGATCATAAAATCTATTGATGGTGTAACCATATCAGCGAGTAGTGACGTGGCGAGCTACCTTAACCATAAAGCCGATAAGTTTGTGCTTTTAGATATAACCACCAACGGTACCGATTCAAAACAAGTAACCATTAAGCCTATTTCACTAGGTGAAGAAAGGAGCTTGCTATATAAACGTTTTGTGCGCATCAATCAGAAAGAGGTAGAGGAGAAGAGTAAGGGAACCTTGGGTTATGTGCATATTCCAGGAATGGGAGATGAGCCTTACCGTTCTATTTATGAAGACATGATGGGTAAGTATGCTGATACCAAAGGAGTAATTGTTGATACCCGTTTCAATAGTGGAGGAGATCTAGTTGCAGATTTAGCTATGTTCTTTACTGGTGTTCCATTTATTACCTATGCCACTGCTGATAAAGTAGTAGGAGGTGAGCCTACCTCAAGATGGACAAAACATACGGTATCACTTTTCAACGAGAGTATGTATTCGGATGGTCATTGCTATGCCTGTGGTTATACTGACTTAGAGATTGGCACTACCATAGGTATGCCAGTACCGGGTACTTGTAGCTTTGCTGGGTGGGAAGGCTTACCAGATGGTAGCTATTGGGGAACCGTACCAGTAAGTGCTAAAGATATGTCTGGCGACTGGATGGAAAATAACCAAACAGAGCCAATGATTCTAGTAAAAAATATGCCTGGCGTTATTGATAAAGGTGTAGACCAGCAGTTAGAGAAAGGTATTGAAGTGCTATTAAAAGAGGTTTCTGAGTAGTTGTAATTAAGGTAATTTCTTAAGCCGACTTAACTATGGTGCTGATGGTTTTTCGCCCAATAGATAATAGTTAGGTCTAGTTTTATTGATAAAATAGTGGTTGTCCCGATAAATAAAGGTTTATTTTTTAACCTTTATTTATCGGGATTTCTTTTTTCCTTGGGGTATGTTTCGAAGGATTTCATTCATATTTCTGGATGCGCTGTAATTCCCAAATTGAGTAGTACAACAAGAAGTTAGTAATCCAAGTATTCCAACCTTCCTTTAGGTTCGTTATCTGAAATTAAATATTGTGTCATATTGGCACTTTATATTATTTCCTATATTTGCCAATAGTCGCTACGAATCTCAACCCTATGAAAAAGCCGTTAAAAATCTTCCTCATTGTACTTGCATCTATTATTCTTTTGCTAATTATAGCTGGAGTAGGAGGTTGGATGTATCTCAACTCTAATATTTTGGACTTTGAAGATGATTATGCCGAAAAACGAAATTTCAAGGAAATCACTGTTGATGGTTATACATTTTTGGATAGAAATGGGAATGGTGAACTTGATATATATGAAGACGACAGAAAGTCTATTGAAGAAAGGGTAGAAGATGTTTTGTCTAAGATGACCACGGAAGAAAAAATCCATTTGTTAAAGGGATCAGGAATGGCATCTGGTTTAGGAAGATTGGAACCGGGAGAAGGAATACCTGGGGCAGTAGGTACCATTGTTCCTACTCCACGATTGGGGTTACCAACGGTTTATTTGTCTGATGGACCTGCCGGCCTGAGAATAGAACCAACTCGTGAAGGAGAAGATCGAACATACCATGCTACCGCGTTTCCCATTGCTACGCTATTGGCATCAACCTGGAATGATGCGTTGGTACGGCAAGTAGGAGAAGCCATGGGCAATGAAGCTGCAGAGTATGGTATAGATGTGTTACTAGGACCAGGAGCCAACATTCACAGAAATCCGCTAAACGGACGAAACTTTGAATACTTTTCCGAGGACCCAGTTTTGATTGGGCAGATGGGCGCGGCTATTGTTAATGGCATTGAATCTAATGGTGTAGGTACCTCGGTAAAACACTACGTGGCCAATAATCAGGAGACCAATAGAAATTATAATGATGTATTGGTTTCAGAAAGAGCCATGCGTGAAATTTATCTTAAAGGATTTGAAATTATAGCTAAGAAATCGCAACCATGGACCTTCATGTCATCTTACAATAAAGTAAATGGTACCTATACTTCTCAGAGTAAATATTTATTAACAGACGTATTAAGAGGTGATTGGGGTTTTGAGGGCGTTGTGATGTCTGATTGGTTCGGAGGCAATGATGCCGTTTCACAAATTAACGCGGGAAACGACCTGTTGGAACCGGGTACAAACCTCCAATGGAAGGCGCTAAAGAAAGGTGCTGAAAATGGAGCGTTATCAGCAGAGAGTATAAACACTTCTACCAAAAGAATTTTGGAACTCATTTTCAAATCTAAAAAGATGGAAGGTGCTGCGTATGGCAATAATCCAGATTTGAAAAAGCATGCTCAGGTTACTCGTAATTCGGCATCTGAGGGTATGGTACTACTCAAAAATGAGAGTACACTTCCGTTAACGGACACTAAGAATGTAGCACTGATTGGGGTAACTTCTTTTGATTTTATAGCAGGAGGAACGGGTTCAGGAGATGTTAATGAAGCTTATACAGTTTCTCTTAAAGAAGGGTTAACAAATTCTGGTTTCGAAATAAATCAAATTTCTTCTAAAATATACCAAGATCATAAGGATGCTAATGAAGAGGCTTTTGTAAAACCTGTAGGAATGGAGGGGAGGTTTCAGCCTTATAATCCACCTCAAATTTCATATACTGCCGAGGTTCTAAATGACATTGCCAGCAGTTCAGATATTGGCATTATCACTATTGGTCGAAATAGTGGCGAGGGTGGTGATAGAAGAGAAAAGGATGATTTTATTTTGACAGAAATTGAAAAAGATATAATTGAGAAAACCTGTATTGCGTATCACAGTGCAGGCAAAAAAGTGGTTGTCGTATTGAATATAGGAGGAGCAATAGAAACAGCCTCTTGGAAGAAACAGCCGGATGCAATCTTACTTGCGTGGCAAGGTGGGCAAGAAGGAGGAAATGCTGTGGCGGATATTTTAAGTGGACAAGTTAATCCTAGTGGTAAATTGCCTATGACTTTCCCTATTCAGCTGAGTGATCATGCCTCATCCGCTAATTTTCCATTGAATGGCAAGCCAATGTCTATG
>CAYGNU010000372.1:0-5020 GCA_964351175.1 uncultured Roseivirgaceae bacterium
TTTCTAGGTTTGAATTATCCAGAATAATCCATGTCAGTAAAAATACTGAAGCAACAACTCCCGCTGCAGCGAACCGCCAAATTCTACTTCTTGGATTATTCTGAAGCTTAGGTAATTCTTCTTTTATTTTTGCCCACGCCTGATCCACATCAGATTCCACTATATTGCCAATTGATTTTTGAGGCTTTTCCCACATCAATAGGATAGATTCAAAATGTAATCGGTTGCCTTCACTTTTCGCTATCCAAGTTGTTATTTTTTTGTGATCAGACTCCGATAGTCGTCCCTGTATATATTCAATTAATTTTACATCTTCCATAGTAAATTCGGTCTTTCAATTATTAAGACAAGAAATAAGAGTGGTAGGGTGAAGGAGAGTTAAGGTTTTTATTCAAAAGAAATAAAACCCATCAAGCGTCAAATAATCCTTTAGTTTTTTAATCGCAATTTTAATCTGACTTTTGACGGTCTCTTTGGAAATATCTAAATGTATAGCTATTTCTTTATATGACATTTCCTGGTCCCGACTCAAGATGAATATGATGCGACATTTTTCGGGAAGTTTTAAGACTGATTTTGCTATTGATTGTTGTAGCTCTTCATGCTCAAATGTACTGCTAAGATCGGTGGCCTTAAAATCACCTTCAATCTCTAAAAAACCAGAATGGTCCTGGTGATATTTGCTCTTAAGATAATTAATGGAATTGTTTTTAGTAGCTTTATACAAGTATGAACGTGGATTTATAAATACTATATTTTGCTCTCCTCTTTGCCAGACTTTTATAAATACGTCTTGAACAATTTCTTCAGCAATCATCTTTGTTGATACGAATGTCACTGAGAAATTCACTAACTCATCATAATATTGGTAGAACAGTTTTTTTAAAAAAAATGAATCCATTATTTATTTCTGTCGTAGGAAGAGGTTTTATTGATATTTCGAAAGTGTATATAGCAGTATAAATCCCTTTTTCTAGTTTTTATTAGAGAATGCTTAAAATTTTGTTAGGAGGTAATTAATTAGATTGTTAGTTATGCTCTGATCGACTTCTTAGGCTTTAATTCTGTTGTATTGACAGTTTATTTAATAATAATTTGGCTTGAAATCATCTTTCTCGATGTAGTTAAGAAGGTGTTTTAAAAGTTTCACAGTTTTATCTGGAGATATGCTGCTCACTCCATAACTTTTTTCTAGCAAGACTCATTTTTGCATTATTTTATACATCCCCGGTCTATTTTTTGGGCGTTCCTGATATCCAAATTTTTTGTAAAAATCTTGTACTCCTTGAGCTGCCATTAGTCCAACAAATGAATTATTTGCAGCATGATTATTCAGATAGTTCTCAACATGTTTCATGATTAATTTACCCACACCTTTCCCTTTGTACTTGGGTAAGACTATGATATCTTGGATGTAATAGTAGACTGCTGAATCACCAATTACTCTACCTATTCCAATAATTTCAGTGTTGTCTAATATGCATATTGAGAATATATCTTTGGAAAGTGCTTTGCTCACAGTATCATCGCTAAGGTCACCCCAACCTGTGGTTTTTCTCAATGCTTGATATTCGCTAATTCTTATTTTTCTCAGCTCAACTTTATATTTATGCATGTGTTTTCGTTATTATATTTAGTAATTTTTTTAGAGGACAGGGTTTAATTTGAAGCTAATTTCAAAATACTCGTCACCTCTTCGAACAGATAATGTTATTTCATTAAGTGCTTCGAAAAATGTTTCCTGAAGTTTTGTATCAATGTTCGAGACACTCAGTCCATTGATAGCTCTTATTTTGTCATCTATTTTTAGTCCAGCCAATTCTGCAAGGGAAGAAGTATAAAGTCCCGATACTACCCATGAACCTAAAGTTTCCCTTCTGTCAGTATATCTAAACCCAAGTTTTGATGCTTCAAAACTTTTATTATAGTTCTCATTTGGTTTTAAGTACAGATCACTGTTTTTAAAATCAATGACTACATGAAATCTTTCATAAATCTTATTTCCTAATAAGCCCAGATGCACTTTTGATGCCATTGCACCAGCACTATCTAAACTAAAGTCCATTAGGACATTGTCAAATTTGAAATCTCCAATTTGTAATGAACTTCCGTAGAAATCATAGCTTGATGATTCTCCGCCTACTCCTCCATACTTTGTGTAGTAAGGGACCTTGTTAGTTATATTCTTTTTAAGATTGTATTTTTCAGCTACCACACTAGTAAAACTAACTGAACCACCTGAGCCGAAGTCTAATTGATATTTGCCTTCAATTTTTATAGAATCTTCAAGTACTATTTCAAGCGGTATAAATAATCGATTATTTTTTTTGCTTAACCTTATTTTTGACCAGTCATTTAAGTTAATAGAATCAATGCTGTGGTGTAAATTCATATATTCCTTCTCATAATTAATTTCTAGTACAGAGTTATAGAAATATTCCATTCCGAGTATGCCATCGGCAATGTCACCTAGTATAGGTTTTAGTTGAAGGATAGGCACTGTAGTAGTTTGGTATAGATTTTTAGCTAATTTAAGTTTGACGCTATCTTGTATAACAAGAACAGTCTGAGGTGTTGTTCCGGCTCCAGGTAGATGAGCAGTAAATGTATTCTCGTACTCAAAATTATTATTTGCGTAAAATGTGCTGTCAATGTATAAATTTGATGCACCTGTATCAAAAACAAAATTTCCTTTGATTCCAGCTATTTCTCCCTGGATATACAAATGCCCTTTGTAAACAATGGGGATTTGTGATTTATTTCTTTGATTCGCTCTCCCTATTTTGCTACTACTTACCGGAAAAGAAATAGAAAGTATCAGAGTACCTATTACAAATATTACTCCTACAATTATTCGATTTGAATTTTTTAGAATTGATTGAAAACTCATCTTATTTTTTGTCAGTTAAGTGTTATTTCTTATGCAAAATGCATCTTGCTGCAGCAGTCATTTTTAAGACTGATTAGATATTACACCCATGTTGTTATTGGTTTTATCTAATTTTTTATATCTAATCAGTAGAACTATGATAATAATCCAACTTACTAAAGTAAAAAGGCTCTTCAATTGGGTAACGAAGCTCGCAGATCGTATTAAAGGAACAGTTACATTACTTGCTTGGATAAGCATATGTGCAATAAGCCCATTTTCAATATACCCAAAGAGTATGACTCCGTATGGGATATAACTTAAATAGATAGTGCTTTGTGGATTGACAATATTAGTCTTTATCAATAATCTTAAAATAAAAAATGAAAGAAATAAGGATAAGAGAATTGGGTAAACCAAATCAAGAAGAAATAGTTGAGGGAATAAGTAATAATCAATAGTCTGCTTGTCAAGCCTATCAAGCATTATTACCACTTCTGAGGGCTCATAGCCAAGTAGTTTTAGGTCGAAAGCTTCAGTGCCTAATTTTGAGTTAATAACTGGAAATGTAACTGTCAACATAACGTATAAAACTCCAATTGCCAGCATGAATAATAGTGTAATGAGCGTTTTAGAGGGAACCCACATAAGATCACCCCAGAGATTAGATTCTTTGAGATCTTTGTAATTATTCACGTTATTTTACAATTACATAATTGAAAGGTGATCATATTTAGCATCTTATCGTTTTATAAAATTTAATAGGTTGACGTGAATAAAAGGCCATAATTTCTTGAGTGAAAGCTATTCTTGATTAAGTGACTCTGTCGGATTAGCGTTTGCAGATTTAAATGCTGCGGCACTAACAATCACTATTGCAAGTAAAGTGGTAATCAAAACAACCGTTAGAGGTTGAATAAGAGTAAAATCGATTTTGGTGCTAAAATTCTGCAACCAATTACTTACAAAGTAATAGATAAATGGAATTGATATGACTGTTGAAATTCCTATGAGTAGGAAGTATTTTCCAACAAAAATTCTAACAATCTGGATAACGCTGGATCCCAATACCTTTCTTATCGCTATTTCTTTACTTTTTTGTACTGCGTGATAAATAGTGATACCCACCAAACCTATTAAGGCCATAGTGATTGAAATTATACTAAACCATATGAATAACTGATTGTAATCCGCTTCATTTTTGTATTGTGCTTGGAAGAGCCTACTGGAAATCGTTGACTCATATACTTCCCCATCAAATATATTTGCGTAGAGTTCACGGCATTTGCTATTAACTTCTTGATAAGCTGACGGCTCAATGTTCACTAGAAAATAATCGTGAGTAGTACTGCTCCTATAAACATCGTCAATTACAAATACCATGGGACTGACTGATTCTTGAAAACCTACTGAATTAAAATTCTTAACCACGCCCACAACAACTGCGGTGTCAGTGTAGCCAACTTTCTTACCAATTGCTTCGTCCATATTCCAACCAAATCCTTCAGCGGCACTAACATTAATTACAACTCTTGGATCTGGTGTAGGTGATCCATAGGCAGGTATTGTACCGCTTAATACTTCTAGTTGAAAGACATTAAAAAAGTTATCAGTAATATTTGACATATAAACGGTTTGATGACGACTGTTCTCGCCATCATAAGAGGGCAGATTTCCTTGTGATCCTTTGTGTTTGCCAGGAGCAAGACTCGAGCTGCTGATTGATGTCACCCCAGCAAAACCCATCACTGATTGTTTGAATAGTTTTGATTTTTGAGCAACAGATGGATCTTCACTTATAGGCCCATTGATGACCATAATCCTATTTGGGTTAAATCCAGGATCCTGATTATTCAAATGCTCTACTTGAAGATAGATGACAGCTGTATATGTAATTAGAAAAATTGTAATGGCAAACTGAAAGACGACCAAGACACTTCGGACAATTGAAATACTTTTACCTTTAAAAAGATTTGAAATTGGTGTATTGCTACTTTGAAAAATTGCACTTGCAGCAGGGTAAAAAGAAGATATTAAAATACCAATCAGAATTAAATAAAAGGCTTTATCGACAACACCTAAAGTGGAGCTATCATTCAATAGGATTTGCACGACTAAAAGATCTGAAGTGACGATATTAACTATTAACAG
>CAYGNU010000373.1:0-5003 GCA_964351175.1 uncultured Roseivirgaceae bacterium
GTCTTTAAAATTTATTCTCCAAGCTAAAAATTCCTCTAAAGGAGTTAACATTTTCGGAATAACCAGAATTACAACCAAGATCAGATAGGGGAGCCATGGTTTCCAGTTAAACTGTTTGTTCTTGAAAAGAAAAAAGTAGGAAAAAATAGCCATAAATAGTGAGGCCATTATTCCTGAAAGTTCTTGCATAAAAAATGAAAAACACAAAAATGGTATTATGATTATAGAATATAGCAGCCAGCCGTGCCTGCCTAAAGGCGTGCCATTTTCCTTTTTCAGGTAATAATAAACAGAAGCTATAATTATTATTCCCGCCAAAGCAATGGACATGGCAGCGTAGAAATAGAGCCATGAAATGGACTCTGATTCTAATTTCAAAGGTGCTTCTAACCCGGCTATTACTGGTGTGCCAATGGCTCCTGTTATTGCGAAAAGACCATCAATCAGTAATACAACTGCAATAGATAATACAGGAGAAAAACCTAGTGATATTAGTAGAAGAGGCACAATGGCACCAGGCGTTCCGAAGCCGGCCACACTCTCAAAAAAGGCGGTTAGGAAAATGGCTAAGAAGAAAAATCGAAAGTTATGGTCGGGGTGAATGCCGGCAAGAGAGTCTTTTATTTCCACTACATAACCCTTTACTTCCATGATGTGATAAAGTAAAATAGCACCAAAAATAATCATCAGGATATTGATCGTGCCTACAAAGGCGCTAATTAACGAAGCCCAAAAGCTTATTAGTGGACTTCCGCTTGTGAAAAAAAGAATAGCTGCGACTACCACACTGGTATAAATGCCTGCTTTTACTCCCTTCCAAAGGCTAAGTGCCAAAAGAACTACTATCGGTAAGAAGGAAATAATTTCGAAATAGTTAGACATACTATTATTAATACAAATTAAGACTTCTAGAGTAATTGCAAAATTCTATTTTAAGAAATTAAGCTATTTTTTGGGGAGTAGAATAATGAGGTGTTTTACATCTTGTAATTCATTGATTACCCAAGGCTATAGCCAAATGATAGCCTAATATTAAGATAAGAATCAATTGACCAATATTAAAATGGCCAATTGATTCTTTTATTCTTTATTACTCATGTTTTGCTGGAGTAGGATAAGGAGGGTGTTCTATTTTTATTTCACCTTTTTGTTCTACCATTTTTAATACTTCTTTTACTGCTCTTTCTAACTGAGGGTCTATACCTTTAGATAAAGATGCAGCGTCCTGGCGCACTTCAATATTTGGAGCGATTCCAGTGTTCTCACCAATCCACTTATTGTTGATTGGATCAAATACGGCATTATCTGGAGCTGTAATACGGCCTCCGTCTACTAATAGATAGTGCACAGAAGATTTCACTAAACCACCCCAAGTTGTTTTCCCAATTAAAGGACCAACCTTTTGTTGTTTAAAAGCCCAAGGGAAATAATCTCCACCTGAGCCAGCCATTTCATTGATCAACAAAGCCTTTGGCCCCAATATGCCTGCTGGCAATCGGAAATGTTTTCCATTAGGTGCTTCGTTAGTAATAGCTGCTCTAAGTTCTCTATTCATCAAGTCTACCATATAGTCATCTAACAGTCCGCCTCCATTGAATCTTTCATCAATTACCGCACCTAATTTATCTTGCTGCGCAAAATAATATCTATTAAAAGACACGAACCCCGGACCACCTGTATTAGGGACCCAGATATAAGCTAGTTTACCGCCCGATAGCTCATCCACCTTTCTTCTATTGTCCTCTACCCAAGCTCTTTGTCTTAATGAATATTCGCTTGTTATTGGTTCTACTGTTTCTTTCCAAGCCCCTTGAAAGGATGCTGTAGAGTTGATATGTACTACTGTTTGTACACCTGCTGTTCCATCAAGCAACTGATAGGGATCTTGAGAAGTGGTCAGTTCTTTCCCATTAATACCTACTAAATAATAACCTTCTTTAACATTAATATCAGGTCTGTCTAATGGACTTGTTAGTCCAGGATTCCAGCTTTCTGTGGTGAATATCCTTTCAATTTTCCACCTACCTTGATCAGCTACTAAGTCTGCTCCTAGAAGTCCAGCGACTGATTTTTCTACATCAGGATAATCACCCCCACCTACAAAGCTATGTCCTACTGACATTTCGCCATTGACCTGATCTAAGACATAGGTTAAGTCGTCACGGTGTTTAATGAAAGGAACTAGTGATGCATATTTTTCATGGACAGCATCCCAGTCTCGCCCATGCATATTGTCATCATAGAAATAATCTTTTTCATAACGCCATGCCTCTTCAAATATCTGATTCCATTCTTCAGCCCTGTTCAATTTCATTTGCAGATTAACCCTTACAGATTTGCCACCTTCAGCATTGGCACCTTTGCTACCCGCTACTTTCCAGCTATCATTGATCTGAGCTAAAACTTGTTCTCCATCTGCAGATATAGACATTTGCCTTACACCACTAGCATATTCTTTGGCCTCTCTTTTTTCTAATTCAAATTTATGTACGGTATAACCTCTGCTATTTGGTATTCTTTCTCCTATAAATACACTACCTGCAGCGCCTGATAATGTAAAACCGTAATTTCTTACCGGCATAGGAAGGGGCATGGTTCTTCTATCGATATTAGCAAAATCAATAGTAACAGCTTCTATTTTTTTATCGTCATCATCTTCTTTTTTATCAGCAGATTTTTTCTTTCCTTTTGATTTTGAATCGCTTTTTTCAGCTGTAGACGTCTCCTTTGTTGATTCTTCATCACTTTTTGGCTTGAAAGGTGACGGATCATCTTTTCTTAGGTTAACAACATATGCTGCATATTCGGGATTGGACTGCATGGAGCTGGTATTTGCCCAACCTGAACCTAATGCAATATCTGTACTTGCCAAAAAGTATAAATGACGTCCATCTCTATCCCAAGAGGGAGACACAGCATCTGCAAATACATTGGTGACTTTGTGGATAGAACCATCAGTTTTAGACCAAACCATGATACCTCTAAACATATTGTCACCAGTTTTTGAATAAGCTAGCCATTGAGAATCTGGTGACCAAGACAGACTCATGCTACCACGCTCAATATTAATACCAGCAACATCTGCTGTCTGAATGCTACCTGAGGCCACATCGATAACTCTAATACGTGGTTGATCATCAACAAATGCAATAAACTTTCCGTCAGGTGACCATGTTGGTTCCCAGGCCATTTTAGAATCACCAATAGAAATACTTCTAGGTTTTGAAAGCCCATCTTGTGCGGCAATCATTAACTGATAACCATTGCCTCCCGCATCAGAAAACCATGCAATTTCACCTCCATTTGGTGACCAGACTGGCACTCTATCAGCAGCGTCTGAACTTTCAGTAATGTTTCGGGCATCACCATTTTCAACTGGGATTGTAAATATCTCACCTCTTGACTCGATAATTACCCTTTTGCCTGTAGCTGATAGTGATGCATTGGTAGCACTCTTGCTAACATCTTCCCATTTTGTCTCTGCCCATGGGAAGTCACCTACTACTGTTATTACTAATTGAGTTGAACTTTTTGAACTTAAATCAAAAGTATTGAGGTAGCCATCTCTTTCAAATACTAATTTGTTTCCACTGCCATCAAGCCATTTTATATCAGAGCCTTTGTATGTTGTAAGTTGATTGAGTGCTTTTGAAGAAGGGTTGTAAGACCAGATGTTTGAAGTTCCCGTTCTATCAGATAAGAAATAGATATTATCTCCTAACCAAACAGGGTGAATATCACGAGTTTTATCATTTGGTATTAATGTCTCGGACCAATCGCTTAGATTCATAACAATTAAAGGCGTATTTTGACCACCGCGATACCCTCTGAATTCAGACTCCCATCTTGAAACTCGGTCTATTACAATTTGACTGCCATCAGCAGAATAGGCGCCATCATAACCCCATTGTTCTGAAACTTTTGTTGATGGACCTCCTTTAGCATCTACGCTCCACAAGTAGCCAATTCCCGTAGGAGCGCTATCTCTTGATGTAGAGTAAATAATTTTGCTTCCATCAGGAGACCAGCCTCTTACATTGGCTGAGCTAGGGTGCCAGGTAAGTCGATTTGGAGTGCCTCCTTTTATTGATGCTGTATATACAGCATTATTGCCTGATCGATTTGAAGAGAAAGCTATCGTTAGCCCATCTGGAGATAAAATCGGGTTTGATTCTACGGCAGGTGTGCTGGTAATTCGCTGCGTTCTATTGCTACTTAAGTCCGTAACCCAAACGTCTCCACCATATATAAAAGCAACATGTGTATTACTTATTGTTGGTTCGCGAAGTAGCCTTGTGCCTTGTGCGAATGATGAAATTGTGAATCCTACTAATAAAATACTGAAAAGTATTTTTGTTAAACGTTGATCTGAAATGGACATAATATATTCGTTTAGAATTGAGATAGAGTCAAACTATAATGTTTTCTAAACTAATCAATTATAAGCTTTAGGCCAAGCTAAAATTTCTTAATAGACAAATCGAGAATAGGCCTATTGATCACACTCACCGGGAAAGAATTTCATAATGCCAGCATTTCTCATTTCGCAGGTATTTCCATAGGTAACACCATCGCAGCCACAGACGGGGTCATAATGTTTAAAACAGGCTCCAGTAATATTTGGGTTAACTTTTCTTCTTTCTTCTAAAGTTTCTTCTAAAACAAAACATGGTTGATTCATTAGAAACTCCTTTGTTTCGTTAAGAGCCTCGCTCCGTTCAATGATTAAAATCAATTTTTCAAATACAAAGCCTCTGAGTTTAGCGAAAATAATATACTCCGTATTATCATTTTTGCCGAAATACCATTCTGGGAAGGATACCAGCTTTGCAACTCCTTTAAAACTCTGGATAACCTCTAAAAGGACATGGCCAGAAATACTTGATGATTCATTTGAAACACGTACGAGAGCTACAAAATTTGATTGCTCAAATTTTTCTTTTAAGTGATCATTACCAAATGAATACATCGATATGGTTATCAAAATAAGAGAAAATACTAAC
>CAYGNU010000374.1:0-4998 GCA_964351175.1 uncultured Roseivirgaceae bacterium
TTGTTAATTAACATAATGTTAAAATGAAACCATCTCTTATCCTTTGTATCTTCATTGCTACTATGGAATTCTCCTTAGCTCAAGATTGGGCAAATACCGAACGATACAAAAATGAAAATGCTAACCTAGATGCACCTGCTCCTGGTGAGGAACGTATAGTTTTTATGGGCAACTCCATAACTGAAAGCTGGAAAAGTTTCAGACCTTCCTTCTTCGAAAATAAGTCATTCGTTAATCGTGGTATTGGAGGGCAAACCACACCACAGATGTTGGCTCGTTTCCGACCAGACGTCATTAACCTAAAACCGACTGTGGTTGTAATCTTGGCAGGAGTCAATGATATTGCAGGTAATACCGGCCCCTCAACTTTGGAAATGATAGCCAATAATATTATCTCTATGGCAGAACTAGCAAAGGCCAATAATATAAAAGTTATATTGAGTTCGGTACTGCCAGCTTTTGATTTCTCTTGGAGACCTGGCTTAGAACCATCAGGAAAAATCATAGCCCTCAATAAAATGATAAAAGATTATGCAGATAAGCATGATATAATTTATCTAGATTATTTCTCAGCTATGGTGGATGATCGTAATGGTTTAAAAGATGAATACACGTATGATGGTGTACACCCTAATGAAGCAGGATATAAAGTGATGGAGCCTCTGGTTTTGGAAGAAATAAAAAAATCACTAGCTAATAAATAGCAGAACAGCGTAAAAGGTGTGGCATTGAAATGTTTAAAAGATCATTTAAAAGCCATGACAGATCTTTAGAATTGAAGTAACTCTACAAAATCATATTTACTTTAGATTGATATAAGCCCTGAGTAATTTGAAGCTTTATCCGAGGATTGATTATCTTAAGATATTATTCAAGTTATCAAAACTCATATGTCTAATAAATTATTGTCGAATTCACCATTAAAATCTATATTTTGCTTCACTTATATGATATTGATGCTGCCTGCCTTGGCGATAGCACAAGATAGTAAAGGACTCATCAAGAATTTAACTGAATACGCTAAGACTAGCGCAATCACTGGACGTGAGTCTTTGGCAGCATCATACTTGCAATCGATACTTCCAGATCACAATCTACAAAAGGACAAACTAGGTAACCTTTACGTGGTCATTGGGAAAGGAGAACCTAAAAAGCTAATAACCACACCTCTAGACGAACCGGGTTATGTTATTAGTGAAATTCAAGAAGATGGTTTCATAAGAATAGCCCCTCTTGGTAGTGGATATGAGGGGAATTTATACCATCAGTTTTTACAAGGTCACGAGATTATTATACAGAGTGAAGAGGGAATAGTTAATGGCGTGGCAACATTGCCCTCCATGCATTATGAGCGTTTAAGAAAAGTCCGTGTCAATTCGAGACCAGTAGTAGGTTGGCAAGATATATTTATTGATATAGGTGCCAACTCAAGTGAAGAAGTAGCCAGACGTGGCATCCAACTACTTGACCCAGTAACATTAAATAAAAAGATATCTGTAGTAAAAAACTCATTGGTAACCGGACCAGCCATGAGAACAAAAGCTGCCGCGATAGCACTAGCCAATGTTATTAACTCAACAAACACTAAGGATGTAAAAGGTACATTGGTAATAGCATTTACCACACTTGAATTAATCAATGGCAAAGGGTTCGAGGCTATTCTTAATCAACTAGGCCCATTTAAAGAAATATACCGATTCAATAGATTTCTCACCTTAGATAAAATTGGAGAAAACAAATTGTTATCCAATGCCCAAATAATGAGTAATGAAAATGATTTCATTAACACAACACCTTCAAGCCCACTCAAATCGACATATTCCAATAGAGATAAGTCAGGAAAAATTTTTGAGGTTGGGCTACCCTGCCTTTATCCAAGCACACCTGTTGAATTAGTCGATATATCAGATGTTGAGAATTTAACACAGTATTGGCTGAAAGTTGTTGGGGAAAACCTTAAAGTTAAAGACTTAAAAAGCCCTCAGGAATTAGCTGAATCAGTTAGTGCTTTCAAAATATATTCTAATGAGTTTGATATTACTTCAAAGTTAGTGGCTACTTATGGCGTAAGCAGTGATGAAAAAAATGTGCGATCGCTTATTTTACAACAACTTCCCAAATGGGCTAAACCAACAGTCGATGAAAAAGGCAATATCATCGTTTCGGTTGGCAAAGGAAAAACTCATAATGTCTTTGTAGCCCACATGGATGAAACGGGTTACTTTGTTGAAAGTATAGATGAAAAAGGGTTTTTAACGCTTGGCGTTAGAGGTGGTATGCTTCCTTATGTTTGGGAAGCGCAACCAGCCGTTATTCATGGCTCAAAAGGTGATATTAGTGCGGTATTTCAACCAAGAGAGAATTACTTATCTGCAGAGCAAAGAGCTACCGATAATCCACTGAAAGTATTTGCAGGCTTTAACTCTAAAGAAGAAGCAGAGGCAGCAGGCATGCTAACAGGAACTACAACCGTTACCATGCCTAAAGAAATGATAAGGATCAGTGAGCACAGAGCCTCCGCTAGGGCCTTTGATGATAGAGTAGGTTGTGCAGCACTATTGCTGAGTATAAACAAAATTGACCCAAATCAAATGAGCTCTAAAGCAACTTTCATTTGGGCGGTAGAAGAAGAAATTGGGTTATTGGGGTCTTCCTTTGCGTCAGAGAAACTATCAGCTGCCACAACGGTTTATCCAGTTGATACTTTTGTTTCATCTGATGATCCCTATACTGAAGAAAATTTTGCCAACTGCCCACTTGGAGAAGGAATGGTAATTAGAGTATTAGAGAGTATCAATTTTGTAAGTCGAGAAAACTTAAAAGCGACCCAAAACATTGCAGAGAAGTATAATATTAAAACGCAGTATGGTATGACAGCAGGCGGGACTGACGGGCAGGCTTTTCTGGCATATGGTATTCCATCCATTCCTTTATCTTGGCCAGGCAGGTATTCACATTCACCTGTTGAGACAATGGATTTTCGTGATATGCAAAACCTCGTAAAGCTTATAAATGCCATTATTAAAGAAAACTAGAACTGGTGAGCAACTAATTTAGCACTACAGTTTTGAAACCTTCCAAAACACCTGCTAAAACACAAACCAACCTTGAAGAATGGTTTAACACCTTGTCTCATGGAGTTACGGCAATAGCAGCCATTGGCGGATTTATTGTTCTTATCATATTTGGAGCTCAGAGTAACAAGGAATGGAGTTTATTCAGCGCCTTGTTTTATGGATCAAGTTTGGTGTTGCTCTATACATTTTCCAGCATTTACCATGGCCTGAGACATGAAAAAGCTAAACGTGTTTTTAACGTATTAGATCATTGTGGCATTTACTTGCTTATTGCTGGCACCTACACTCCCGTGCTCCTAATTAGCATTGGAGGTACTACCGGATGGATCTTCTTTAGTATCCAATGGGGAATGGCGTTGATAGGCATAATATTGAAGATCTTCTATACCGGGAAATACAAATTAATCTCTACCTTGATGTATGCCTTGATGGGTTGGATTATTATTTTTAAAATAGAAGTGGTAAAAGCACTGCTCCCCACTCCTGCCTTCTGGCTTTTGGCCTCAGGTGGGTTTGCTTATACGGTAGGTATTGTGTTTTATATTATCGATCAGAAAATGAAGCTCGCTCATTTCATATGGCATCTTTTCGTGATAATTGGTAGCATACTACATTTTATCATGATGGTGATGTATATCTTCAAATAGCAAGGAGCTATCTTCTTAATTAAATATGTGCATTCCTGTGATTTTTATAGCCGTAAGTTTTGATGATAAAGCGAATAGTACTTCTTTTAAGAGTTGAACCACTTTACCTTTTTACTGTTATACTTTTTAATCAAATAAATCAGTATTTTGAATCTTGAATTTGTAAATCCTTTAGTTTGGGGTGTTCCCCTATTCATTGTTTTGGTCTTAGTGGAGCTGACCTATAGTCACTCTCATGATAAAAAATTGTACGAATGGAAAGACTTGTTGGCAAGTTCAGCTATGGGTTTAGGTTCAGTACTATTAGGCCCACTTATCAAACTAGTCTCTGCAGCCTCAATATTTTATATTGTTTATGAAATTTTCAACCCTGAGGTCAATGGAGTAAGAACCAATATTATGGGCTATGAGTCTTTTGGTTGGGCTTGGTATATATGGCTGATATGCCAATTTTTAGATGACTTTAGCTACTATTGGTTACATAGATTCAACCATACTGTGCGCTTTATGTGGGCAGCACATATCGTTCATCACTCTTCTAAAAACTTCAACTTAGGTACTGGCTTACGCAATGGCTGGTTTACCCTACTTTACAAGCCTTTATTTTATATGTGGCTACCAGCTATTGGTTTTCATCCAGAAATGGTGCTGGTATGTTTGGGCATAGAGGCGCTTTGGCAGTTTCAATTACACACACAGTTTGTTCCTAAACTCGGTTTCTTAGAGAAATTCTTGAATACACACACTCAGCATCAGGTGCACCATGCTAAGAATTTAGAATACCTGGATAAGAACCACGGTGGTTATTTAAATCTCTTTGATAAGCTTTTTGGGACTTGGAAAGAATATGATGAAAATATTGATATTGAATATGGTGTTGTTCACGACCCTGAGTCTTACAACCCATTTGTTATTGTGACCCATGAGTACAAAAACATCTGGCACGATATCAAGAAGTCTAAAAATTTGTATGAAGCGTTTATGTACACTTTTGGTGAACCTGGCTGGAGTCCTGATGGTTCAACTTTAACTGTAAAACAACTTCAGCGAAACTGACAGTTTATTTCTCTATGAATCCATTTTAATCACTGTTGAAAGCAGCTATATTCAAACATCTAAAACACACTAATGCATCGGTGTGAGTCCAAAAAAATATCTTTAGATTAGCAAAAAAACATTAGTGATATAGCAGGCATGCCCGCTATCCTGATGTTCTGGGCAACTGTGAAGACATGAAAAATTGATCAACATTTAGGATGATGAAGTTCAGACTT
>CAYGNU010000375.1:0-4996 GCA_964351175.1 uncultured Roseivirgaceae bacterium
ACTTTAGAGACTAACGGTAAATCAGATATAAAGATATTAGGTTATGACCAAAACAGAGAACATTTAAAGCACTGGGTAGATGTAATGTTTGAAAATGACAGTACTTCAAAACATTATGACGGAACAGCCATTCATTGGTATGCTAGTACATTTGAGGTTTTTCCAGATGAATTACAATATGCCCATGAAAAGGCACCCGATAAGCATTTGATTCAAACAGAAGCTTGTGTAGATGCTGAAGTACCAAAATGGCAAGATGATGCTTGGTATTGGTCAAAGGAGGCTACAGATTGGGGTTGGGACTGGGCACCAGAAAAAGACAAACCTCTACATCCAAAATATGTTCCGGTCTATCGCTATGCAAGAGACATTATAGGTTGTCTTAATAATTGGGTTGACGGATGGGTAGATTGGAATATGGTATTGGATCGGCAAGGAGGTCCCAACTGGTTTAAAAACTGGTGTGTAGCACCAGTAATTGTAGATCCTGATAAGGATGAGGTATACTTCACTCCACTTTATTACACAATGAGCCACTTCAGTAGATATATTAGACCTGGAGCAAAGCGTATTGGGTTAGAAAATAACAATAACAACTTACAAGTAACGGCTGCTAAAAACACTGATGGTACTATTGCTGTCGTGATCTTAAATGAAAATAAAAAAGCTGAAAGCTTTGAATTAATACTTGGAGAAGAAAGGAAAAATATCACTATTGGTCCTCAAGCAATACAAACTATTATGATTTCAACTAAAAACTAACTTTATGTCGACCTCAAAAAGTAAAGTCCCATTTGGGCAAAAAGTAGCCTTTGGTGTTGGCATGCTTGCCAATCAGATGTTTCCTGCTTCACTTGGAATATTTATGGTGGTTCTTGTTCAAAATTTAGGGTTTCCAGGTTGGATGTGGGGAACAGTATATTTTCTACCCCGTGTTTTGGATGCAGTAACAGATCCAATCATGGGATTTATTTCTGATAACACGAAATCTAAATGGGGAAGGCGTAGACAATATGTCCTTTTAGGGGCTTTAGTAATGGGTGTTGCTTTTTCTGTTATGTGGCAGCTCTATGGTGCTAATACAGTCGAATATAACTTTATATATTTTCTCCTTGGCTCTTTTGCTTTTTATATAGGTCTTACCATTTTTAGTGTGCCTTACGTGGCTATAGGCTATGAAATGAGTGACGATTTCCATGAGCGTACGCAAATTATGGCTATTGCTCAATGGATCGGACAATGGGCGTGGGTAATTGCACCGTGGTTTTGGGTGGTTATGTATGATCCAGAATGGTTCCCTAATCCTGAGTCCGCTACTCGGGAGCTAGCAGTTTGGGTCGGAGTAATTTTTGCCCTTTGTGCAATGGTTCCAGCTATCTTCATTCCAAGCAAATCTACCTTAAATGAAGATTATTCACCACTTACATTTGCCGCTATAGGTGATAGCCTAAAGCAAATTGTAAGAGGCTTTAAAGAAGCATTTTCTTCAACGCCTTTTCGTAAGTTATGTATCTCTACATTTTTCATCTTCAATGCTTTTAATACGGTTGCAGGCTTTGTATTTTTTATAGTTGTGTGGCATTTATTTAAAGGAGATGCTGGAGCTGCAGGCTATTGGACACCATTATTCGGTAGTATTGGAGCAATTGTCACCACCTTTTTAGTAATTCCTATAGTTGCTAGAATGTCTAAGAAAATGGGGAAAAAGAATGCCTTTATGGTATCTCAAGGAATTGCACTCTTTGGCTACGCTTCCTTGTGGTTTCTATTCGTCCCTGGTAAGCCTTGGATGTTTCTTTTCTCCCTTCCCTTCCACTCTTTCGGTATTGGTAGCCTTTTCGTTCTCATGATGTCAATGACTGCAGATGTTATTGATTTGGATGAATTGAATTATGGTAAACGTAGAGAAGGAGTCTTTGGGGCTATATACTGGTACATGGTGAAGTTTGGTTTTGCCATAGCGGGTGGTCTAAGTGGATTGATTTTAACCGTTGTAGGTTTTGACGGTAATGCAGATGTACAACCTGAAGGTGCCGTTAACGGCTTGAGGATATTTTTCTCCGTACTTCCTATGTTTGGAACTATTGTAGCCATGTATTTAATGCACGATTATGACGTTGATGAAAAACGAGCTGGCGAAATTAGAGCTGAATTAGAAAAACGAAAAGCTCCCAATAAATCAAGTTCATCTTACTATCCTAACGATCGAGTTCAATCACTTTTTGATAGAGAATTTAATCTTGATACAGAAGTTAATGTTGATTTTACGTCCAAAACAGATGATGAAATCAAAACTATCTTTTTAGATACTTTGAATAATGGAGTTCATGGTATGTGTTTTAGCCCTTATGCAGATGGTCAAAATATAGGCGACCTGTTATCTGAATCTCAAATCAGAGATAGAATGAAAGTTATCAAGTCTCATACACAGTGGGTTCGTTCTTTCTCATGTACCAATGGCAATGAACACATTCCTAAGGTTGCGCGTGAAGAAGGTTTGAAAACAATGGTTGGAGCATGGATTGGAACTGATAGAGACCAAAATGAAAAAGAAATCACTGCTTTAATTAATCTTGGGAAAAGTGGACTTGTTGATGTCGCTGCTGTCGGAAATGAGGTACTACTTCGAGGTGAACAATCAAAAAATGATTTAATTAAGTATATAAAAAGAGTAAAAGAGGCCCTGCCTGATATTAAGGTGGGCTGTGTTGACACCTACTATCAGTTTGTTGAGCATAATGATTTAGTGGATGCCTGTGACGTAATATTAGCCAACTGTTACCCTTTCTGGGAAGGTTGTGATATAAATGAAGCATCAGCCTATTTACAGAAAATGTATGCTATAACTAAGGATGTCGCAAAGGGCAAACCTATATTGATTACAGAAACAGGTTGGCCAGATCGAGGCGAAGCAACTGGTGGAGCCCAGCCTAGCCCAAAGAATGCCATGCAATACTTTATCAACGTTAATAAATGGGGTCAAAAACATGCTGTTGATTTATTCTACTTCTCATCTTTTGATGAGCCTTGGAAGCTTCATCATGAGGGTGATGTTGGGCAGCGTTGGGGTATTTGGGATAAAAACGACAAATTAAAATATCAAAAATAATCAGACCATAATTTACAAATATGTCATTTAGAAGTGAAAAAAGAATGGCCCTCGCTGGCCTAGATTATTCAGACAAATCAACTCAAGATTTAATAGCTCTGTATAATAAAATACTTAAGGGTGGAATGCATGGTATTGGTTTTAGCCCTTATGTTGAAGGTCAAACTCCGGGCGATCAACTTACTGAAGATCAAATTCGAAGAAGATTAAATATTATCAAGCCCTATACTAAGTGGGTTCGATCTTTTTCTTGTACTGATGGTAACGAACTTATCCCGAAGATTGCCAAAGAGTTAGGTATGAAAACGCTTGTTGGAGCTTGGCTTGGAGATGATGATGATATTAATCAACGAGAAATTGAAAATTTAATACAAGTCACCAATGAGGGATATGTAGATATTGCTGCTGTGGGTAACGAAGTAATGTATCGAAAAGATCTTACTGAAGACGAATTATTGGCGTTCATGTATCGTGTAAAAGAGGCTATTCCAAATACCCCCATGGGTTATGTGGATGCATATTACGAATTCGAAAAAAGACCACGAATTACTGAAGCCTGCGATGTAATTCTAGCCAACTGCTACCCTTACTGGGAGGGCTGTCACATTGACTACTCTCTGCTCTATATGAAAAACATGTTTGATATAGCGAAGAAAGCTGGAAATGGAAAAAAGGTAATTATTTCTGAAACAGGATGGCCAAGCCAAGGAACACCTTTACATGGTGCTGAGCCTTCTGATGTAAACTACATGAAATATTTCATCAATACTCAAAAATGGTCAGCTGAGGAAGAAATTGAAATATTCTATTTTTCTTCTTTTGACGAATCATGGAAAGTAGGTGCTGAAGGTGATGTAGGAGCCTATTGGGGTATTTGGGATAAAGACGAGCAACTGAAATACTAAATTATAATTCTCAAAATCAATAAGAGGAGCAGTTAATCTGCTCCTTTTTTGTTTTCAATCTAACGACCTACACCTCTCCGAAGTAGATGAATTTGATTAGCTCATCATTTGAAATTAGGTGTCTTTACTGTTCCTTTTTTACCTTCTTGAAGGTTGTAATATACCCGTTGAGTAGGATAAGCGAAATCAATATCTTCATGTTCAGCAAACGTGTCTAAAATTTGTTCCCAAATTTTGTGCTCCGTAGTTCTTCTTTTTCTAGGATCCACCAAATAGCGAATCGTGAGCATTACCCCACTATCTTTCACCGAAGTATAAACTATTGGCGTTAGTGAAGTAATAAAAGATCATAAACTTTTTAGATGCTTCTATCAGCTTCTTTTGAGCTGATTTACTTAGCTGTTCAACATGCTCAGCTACTATTGCTTCTAATAATACTTTAGATGATTTCCAGTTACTCTCAAAAGTTACCAAAACACCAATTTCATTCCATATATGGCTAAAACCCTGGGTATAATTAGCTTGAGGCTGCTTGAACACTTTTCCATTAGGAATATGAACTATCCTCCCCGTGCTCTGGTCTGAATCTACCCAATTACCAATTTCATTTAACGTGAATTGAAAAAAACGAACATCAATTACATCACCAGAAGTTTCTCCAATTTCAATTCTATCACCTACTTCAAATGGCTTTCGAATTAAAATGAAAAGCCACCCTGCAAGATTAACGATGGGGTCTTGAAGCGCAATGGCAAGACCAGCAGAAAGCAACCCGAAAAAAGTAGCAAGTGATCCAATTTTATCAACCCATATAGAACTGAGTACAACTATCAGCAGAACATAATAAGTATTTTTAATAGCATTTTTCCAGAGATATCTTTCTTTTAAGTCTGTTGAGTTTTTAAATAGAATTTTGAAGGCTATTCTTCTAGCAAGCCATAAAACAAGAACAAGAAACAAAGAAAGAATAAGCTTCCACTGC
>CAYGNU010000376.1:0-4989 GCA_964351175.1 uncultured Roseivirgaceae bacterium
ACGTGAAGAAGAATATCCAGATTTTGAATGATGCCTTGAAAATTGTCAAGCTTCAAAAAGATGCTGCGCGAGTGACTGAGTTGGCTGTGCGTAGGTTTGAAGCTGAGGTGTTGAAGAATCAAAGTCGTCAGTATTCTATAAAGCAGGAGATTGTTGAGACGGAAAACAGGATCAACTTTTTAGTGGGTAGATATCCACAGGCTGTTGAACGAGATGCTGAGGCTTTTATTGATTTAGTACCTCGTTCTATTCAGGCAGGTATCCCAGCTCAATTGCTAGAAAATCGTCCTGATATTAGGCAGGCCGAAATGGAACTGGCAGCTGCTAAATTGGATGTGAAAGTGGCAAAGGCCAGGTTCTATCCTTCTTTGGGTATCTCTGCTGGTGTTGGTTTTCAGGCATTCAATCCAAGCCATTTTGTAAAAACGCCTGAGTCATTGCTGTATTCTTTGGCAGGTGATCTGACCGCACCTTTAATCAATAGAAATGCAATTAAGGCTGATTATTTGAGTGCCAATGCTTCACAGGTTCAGGCAGTTTATGAATATGAGCAAACGTTGTTGAATGCTTATGTAGAAGTAGTGAATCAGCTGTCTTTGATCAACAACCTGAATAGCAGTTATAATTTGAAGTCACAGCAGGTAGATGCGCTTAATGAGTCGATTAATATTTCTACGGTACTATTCAGATCAGCCAGAGCTGACTATATGGAAGTACTGCTGACTCAGCGTGAAGCGTTAGAAGCCAAGTTTGAATTAATAGAAACTAAAAAGCAGCAGATGAATGCTTTTGTCAATATTTATCAAGCATTAGGAGGAGGATGGAAATAACATGATAAACCGTCATGCCGGAAACTAAAGATTTGCTTTTTTATAAATCTTTAGTTCTCCGGCCAGCCTTGCCGGCTAGGCAGGTATCTTATCCAACACCAAAAGAGGAAAAAGATTTTCATAGTAGTGTTAGTTTTGTTTTGTAAGTGAAAGACCATCCTTCAGAAATGGGGGATGGTTTTTTATTACTACTTTAGACTGGACCCATCTTGTGGTCAATAACGACTCATAAGTGCTGATTTTTTGCAAGGTAACTGTTGGTGATAACACCAACAGAGGCGTGAGAGGTTCAATATATTTTAACAAAGTGGTGATAGAAAACCTAAATTTCAGACAAGAATGAGTTTATGTTCTCAATATACCAGCCACCAAAACCTTTGGAATCTATAGAGGCTTGAAAACCCTGTAAATGGTTTCCTTTGTACTCAATTACATCGCAGGTGATGTCCAAATTATCTTTCAGTTCAAGAGCATCGGAAGTTGTAGTTATAGTATCATCAGATGCGGAAAGAATGAGCATTGGCGTCTCAATACTTTTTAGACAATTTGAATAAATCTTAGATCTCTCAGGAAGTAGCAGCTTTTTGCTTAAGGATTTATATCTTCTAACTATGTCAGTCGTGCTTGTAACAAATCCTTCACCGATGATAAAATCAATATGCTCTTTGATATTTGGGTAAGCTCTTGTTGTAATGGTGGTTCCCATCGACATACACCAAATGCCAATCTTTTTATCAGCGAAGTTTTGTGCAGTTTTTTCTACCGCTGATTCAAGATCCTGTGAAAACTCTTTATAGTACAGATAATTTGGGTCAATCTTAAAGTCAGAACTTTGCCCAAATCCTCGATAATCAAAAGTTACTACAGTATAACCCGCATTGGCCAAAGTTGCGGCATGGTAAACAAAGTAAGACATGTTCCCTGCATCAGGGTAAGCCAGTATTAAAACAGTGTCTTTATCTGTACTTGGGTTTGCAGCATATGTCCATGTATTTATCTCAGCTCCATCCTCCGTTGCTATTACTGCCTGTTCATAACTCCAACCAATGGAATCAGGAGTCAAAATATAGTCCCTGTCTGGGTTTATTCCATAAGAGGAATAAGCAATTACATTTAGCATTAAAATAAGTAAGAGTTTGTGGTTCAGTGTTTTCATTTTTTTGATGTTGTAATTGTACTGATTCTTTAAGTTAAAATTTTTCTACAATAATTTTGAATCCTTGTTGGTGTTGTCACCAACAAGTAGTCTATACATTATCTGTTGGTGACAACACCAACAGAGGAAAGTTTAAACAGCCATTAGATCAGCTTTATGAGTCCTTCTGACGCCTCACTATTTTTACAACCCGGTGATAAATGATTTCGGCTAGATTCCAGTCATATCCATCGAAGTTGGTGGTATTGTTAAATTGAATAACGACTGCATCAATGTCTTTGTGGTATTCTGCAATACTTTGATAGCCAACAATAAGTCCCGTGTGTTCGTAAAAGTAGATGGAAGAATAGATCTCCTGCTCACCTTCATTGAATACAGAGCCATCATTTAAAGCTCGGATGAAGGTGCCCACATCTTCTGCAGTAGCGATCATTAGGCCTATTTCTTCAGTTTTAAAATCTTTGTCAATACCAACATAATAGCCACTCATCACACTGTCTAAATCCACTTCGCTGAGCGAGCCGAAAGTATTTTTTAACCCAAGCGGTATCAAAATTTCCTCTTTGATATATTGTTGATGGGGATAACCCACTGTTTTATCAATGAGATCGGAAATCAACATATAATTGGTATTTGAATAGCCATAATCTTCACCCGGTTCAAAATCAGCTGGCAAATCCAAAGCATAATCCAGTGTCTCCTGTTTGTTTTTAGGCGGTTTAGTCCAATAATCAGGATGGTCAACAAAATTAGGAATGCCACTTCTGTGCTGCACCATCATTCTTAGGGTTATTCTGTCTGAGTTTTCAATTCGATCTGCCAATTCTGGAAAATAATCAGCCAGTGTTTTATCCAAATCCAAGCGTCCTGCTTTTACTAATTTTGTAGTAGCAACAGCCACATATAACTTAGTAATACTGGCAATTTTGAACAAGGCTTGCGGGTAGGCAGGTATTTTGTTTTTTCTATCATGCCAGCCCGCAGCATAAGACTCTGGTGGTCTCCCACCTTGATCAACGTATACAATCATTCCATCAAACCCATGATCAATACCTTCCTCTAGTTGTTCTTGAATAGTATCTGGCAGTGGTTTGATCCAAGCCTTTACCAAAATCCAAGGCACGAAATACAAGGAGGATATGCTTGCTATGATAAATAGTATTCTGAGCATTTTTTTTGTTTGTTTCATTGTAATGTTGTCTATTTTTCTCTGCATAATGAACATACTCGAACTCTTTAATCATTTGTAAATTAAAGTGATAAGTTCAATAGTTCACCATTATCACTTCAATCCAAAGAACGGTCTGATCCATTTTACACGCCTCACCACAAATTCATAAGTAAAAAAGCACCCGATAAAAGTAAATACAATAACCAGCATGAGCTTTAGGATGGTGGCTATAACTAATGGGAATATCAACCAAGAGGCAAGATAAAGAAACGCCATATGAATAATGTAAATCGGATATGCTGCCTGACTTAAATAGGACAAGGTAGAACTTGGCTTGTTGAGATAACGGTGCCCAAAACCAAAGACTGAGAATATCCATAGATTAGACTCAATAGCCTTTAGGTAAAAAGGTGCGTTAAACTCTCCATCTAAGAATCTTAAAGTAAATAAGCCTATAGCTATTAAGAGTATTACCCACCTCCATTTTGTAACATTTTTCCAAAAGGACTGCCCACTATAAACGCATAAAAATCCGGTTACAAAAGCAATCATTCCTAGCCAGAAGCCATGGGCATTCATGGCATAATATTCAAAGCTTTCGGGATTGACAAGTTCGGCTTCTACAATAAATGGAATGATAATGACCAACAAACCAGCAGGATGTCCTAATAACTTTTTTAAGAGTTGATTGAATTTCCCGTCCTGATGCTTTTTCAAATAAAAGAACAATGGGAAAAACAGTAATACATAGGCGAATATATTCCCAAGAAACCAAAGGTGACCTGGGCTAACTGCGTACTCCAAGCTCTGGTTGTAATAGCTCTGCCATAAGAACATGTGAAGAGGTACTATGGCAAGCATCCCAAAAACGTAGGGAACCAAAATACGTTTCGATCGCTCAAGTAATAATGATTTCCAGTCTCGTCTTTGAATAGCGAAATACACGCCCATACCAGATACGAAAAATAAAAGCGGAATACGCCAAACATTGAGCATGGCCATGGGCGCCCAAATCCATGTCAGATTTTCGTCATTCTGAATGAACCGAATGAACACCCCCCAAGGCTGAAAGCCAATCGCAATGTGGTAGATTAATAGTAAACCAATCGCAATGACTCTCAGCCAATCAATATCGTATCTTCTGCTATTCAACATTATCTATTGATTATTTGCTGTATGATTGAATTAACTTGGCAATAACAGGTCGAGCTTCCTCAAGCTGCTTATAGTCTAATTTTAATCCAAAAGGGCCAAGGTCTTTGCTCATTTGATCATAGATTGGTTTCATATCTGCAAACGGAGCTGATACTGACTCTAAGGCAGTGGAGTTGTATGAGTTTCTGATAGTCACATCAGCCTTATTTTCAAGCAAGGCCTTTACTATATCAGTACGCCCAAAAAAGGCAGCCGTGTGTAATGGTGTTGAACCATCAGCACTTTTCTCGTTTAAGTTAGCTCCACCTTCTATGAGTAATTTGGCCACATCAGTTTTACCAAATGTTGCAGCAATATGTAATGGTGCAGATCCATAAGCATCTTTTTGATTAAGGTCTGACTTAGCGGCAATGTGTCCTTTGATAGCCTCTGTATTACCAAAAAATGTAGCTTCTTGTATAGTTGTACTAGGTGCCTCTATTTTAACTTCTTCAGAAGATTTTTCTTGTGCCTGATTGCAAGATGTTACTCCTAAAAGTGAAATAATAAGGCCTGCAATAAACCAAATTTGTGTTGTTTTTAACATTAAAGATTTCATCGTTTTTTGTGTTTACTTTTTAATATTTGTTTTGATAACACAAAGCTCAGAAGAAGTAGATCATGCCACTAAACAACCA
>CAYGNU010000377.1:0-4988 GCA_964351175.1 uncultured Roseivirgaceae bacterium
CCCTGCGGCTAGGTTTGTCCAATAACATTCCCGCTTCGCTGGCACTTTTCACAGATTCTATAGTGTAAAATGCTTTTGGCAAATAGGTTTTTAATTCATCAAGCATTTCAGTAACATGATCTCTTTTAAGCACCGCAAAAAGTAATTTTTCTTTGCCCTCGTTGCTCTTAGCTTCTACAATAGAAAACCTAAAGTTCTTGAGATTCAGATAATCAGTGACTTTAGTTAAATCTTCTGAAGTAATAACCCTAATTATTACTTTGCCTAGCGCTATTTTTTCTTCGATCATCATTCCAACCCATATTCCTCCTGCAAAACCAGCGGGATAAGCAACATAGCAATAAAAATTGTCCATATGCTTAAAAATCTGACCGATGGCTAAAAGCCAAATTAGTGATTCTAAAAAACCTAGAGCAGTAGCAATGTATTTTTTGCCACCCATGACGAAAATTATTCTTATCGTATTAATAGAAACATCTAAGATACGCGCAAAGAATATTAGAATAGGAACTACAACTAAACCGAATGTTTCGTTATCAATGCCAAGTGAACCAAAGAATTCTTCCATAATTATTTAACCGAACAGATCAGTAAAAACGTCATTTATTTTTGAGAAAGAAAGTATTTTCAATTTGTATTTTGAGGGGTCTAATCCTTTCAATCCGTACTTAGAAATATAAATTGTTTCAAAGCCAAGTTTTTCAGCTTCGGCTATTCTATTATCTAACCTATTTACAGTTCTTAACTCACCTCCAAGTCCAACTTCAGCGGCAAAGCAAGATTTATCTGAAATGGATATTTCTTCTAAAGAAGAAATGATAGAACAACATACCGATAAATCCATGGCAGGATCTTCTACTTTAATACCCCCAGCCATATTTAAAAATACATCTTGAAGGCCTAGTCTAAATCCGCAGCGTTTTTCCAAAACTGCTAACAGCATATTTAGCCTTTTTGAATCAAAACCTGTAGAACTTCTCTGAGGTGTTCCGTAGGCAGCCGTACTTACAAGAGATTGGATTTCAATCATTAAAGGCCTGTTACCTTCAATAGTAGCGCCAATAGTTACACCTGTTAAGTCTCCTTCTTTTTGAGAGATAAGAATTTCAGAAGGGTTGCTTACTTGTCTTAAACCGGTACCTATCATCTCATAAATACCTAACTCAGATGTAGAGCCAAACCGATTTTTAGTGGTTCTAAGTATTCTATAAGTTAGGTGCCTATCGCCTTCAAATTGTAATACGGTATCCACCATATGCTCTAATACTTTTGGTCCAGCAATAGCACCATCCTTTGTAATATGACCTACCAAGAAAATTGGAGTAGCTGTTTCCTTAGCATATCTGATAAGTTCTGCAGTACATTGCCTTACTTGTGAGACACTTCCTGCTGATGATTCCGCCTGATCAGAGTGCAGCGTTTGTATTGAATCCACAATCATCAAATCAGGGACAAGCTGCTCGGCCTGAGTAAATATTTTTTGGGTATAGGTTTCAGATAAAATAAAGCAATCGCCTTTAATACTATCCGTCATTCTATCGGCACGCATTTTTATCTGTTGTTCACTCTCTTCACCAGAAACATAGAGTATTTTGCAGTTTAGTGTGAGCCCGATTTGTAACATCAAAGTTGACTTTCCAATACCTGGTTCTCCAGCTATTAGAATAACGGATCCGGGTACAATCCCACCCCCAAGAACTCGATTCAGCTCAGTATCTAAGGTATCTATCCTGCTTATTCTTTCTGAGGTGATAGATTTGATAAGCTTTGGTGTGTTGCCCTTTTTGCCAGTTCCTGAAACTTGCCAATCATTTTTTGAAGGCTTTTGAACAACCTCTTCAACAAAACTATTCCATGCTTCGCAAGAAGGGCATTTTCCTAACCATTTTGCCGATTCGTAACCGCTGCTCTGACAGAAATACGAGGATTTTACTTTAGCCAATGATATCTAGATTTTGAGTCAAAATTGACGATTTAATTCTTTGTATGAAATAATATATCAAAAGATTGGCTATTATATTGAATCAAGTTGTTGCCCTAGTTAAAATTCCCGTTTTTTGTCTTTATGAGCAAGAAAGTACTTTTAATGATATTAGATGGTTGGGGTTTAGGAACTAACCCTGAAATTTCGGCCATAGCAAAAGCGAATACCCCATTTGTAGATTCTTTATATACTAAATATTCACACAGCAAATTAGAGGCTTCTGGCCTTGCCGTAGGTTTGCCTGATGGTCAGATGGGTAACTCTGAGGTTGGGCATATGAACATTGGTGCTGGTCGTGTAGTCTATCAGGACTTGGTGAAAGTTAACAAAGCCTTTGAGGAGAAAACAATTAATGATAATGAAGTTATCACAGAGGCATTTGATTATGCCAAGTCAAACAACAAGAAAATACACTTTATAGGCTTGCTTTCTGATGGCGGTGTGCATTCGCACATAGAACATCTGAAGGGCCTTTGTACGCTAGCTGCTGAAAAGGGATTGCAAGATGTTTTTGTTCATGCATTTATGGATGGACGTGATACTGACCCTAAGGGAGGAGAAGGGTATATCAATGATCTAGAAGCTCATATGGGCAGAACCACTGGGCAAATTGCCTCGGTTATTGGTCGGTATTATGCTATGGATAGAGATAACCGATGGGAGCGAGTAAAGCTTGCCTATGATTTAATGGTTAAAGGCGAAGGTGAGAAAGTAAATACAGCTATTAGAGGGTTGCTTATGGCCTACCAAGCTGGAGAAACTGATGAGTTTATAAAGCCGCTAGCTATTACTAATGGTACGGACGAACCCATTGCTACTGTTGAAGAAGGCGATGTTGTATTATGTTTCAATTTCAGAACAGATAGAGGTCGAGAAATAACTCAAGCTTTAATTCAGCAAGATTTTCCTGATCAGGATATGAAGAAACTCGACCTTTATTATGTGACAATGACCAATTACGACAATACATTTAAAAATGTAAAGGTTGTTTTTGATAAAGATAACTTGGTTAACACATTAGGAGAGGTGCTAGAAAAAGCAGGAAAAACTCAAGTTAGAATAGCTGAGACTGAGAAATATCCTCATGTTACGTTCTTCTTTTCTGGCGGAAGAGAGGTGCCTTTTGACGGTGAGAAAAGGTTGTTATGTCCATCACCAAAAGTAGCTACTTACGATTTACAGCCGGAGATGAGTGCCAATGATATTAAGGAAAAAATAATTGAGGAACTTAATGCTAATCAACCAGATTTTGTTTGTTTAAACTTTGCTAATCCAGATATGGTCGGTCATACTGGAATATTTGAAGCTGCTGTAAAGGCTTGTGAAACAGTCGACAAATGCGCTGAAGCAGTAGTTAGCACTGCTTTAGATAATGATTATATGACCATTATTATAGCCGATCATGGTAATTCAGATATTATGATCAACTCAGATGGCTCGCCAAATACTGCCCATACTACCAATTTAGTACCATGCATATTTGTAGATAACGAGTTTAAAGGGAAAGCGTCTAATGGAAAATTAGGTGATTTGGCGCCTACAATATTAAAGGTTATGGGTGTTGAAGCTCCTAAAGAAATGACGGGGGACATTTTGATCTAATGAGACCAGTTCTACTTATTTTTCTTGCCACTTTATCTTTTTCATGCGCTGATCTTAAGCCAAAGGAAGTAGACTTATACTTCGATATTAAGTCATTATTGGTCGAACAGGCTGAACTTCTGGAGGTTGATAAGGTGGAACTTCAAAAGTTTGCTGTTGTTAATAGTGATACTTCTACAAGCACGTTTATTCCTGATAGTTTAGGTTGGGCAGACGAATTTCAAATTATTATGGATGCTGATATTAACAAGCCTGCCTTAAGAGGGCAATATTCAGTTTCTGAAATTGATGATGAAAACAGCAACTTGAAAATACAAGTATATAAAGCCAATAAAAACGAACTCCCCATCCAGTCGCTAAAAATTTACTATCTCGATAATATTGAAAAACTCAAGAGAATTGAAATTCTTCAAATGGAATCTAACTCAATATTTGAATCAACAAAAAACATTATTCTGAATATTGATGAAATAAAATCTCAAAACAGAATAACTGACTATACAATCACAGGTTTTCAAAAGATGCTTCTTCAGGATCAAGTGGATTTTAATATTACATGTAGCGTCAAATATTAAAGCCTAAGTAGGGCATCAAGGAAATCAAGGTTTTGCTTTTTATTTTTAATAATCAAAGTAGGGATATTACCTTTTATACTTAAGACCTTATCAGCGACACTACCTAAAAGAATATTTGCTAGTCCTGTTCTACCTTTGGATGTCATAATGATTAAATCACAGTTGTGTTTTTTTGCATCTTCATTTATTTTATCGGCAGGCTGATCATCATTATCCAGTGTAAAAATCATTTCTGTTTCTGCTTCATTAAGTTCTAATTCCTTTACGAACTTCGATGCGTGATTTTTAGCATGCCCTCGCATTATTTCTGAGAACTCTTCAAAAGTTTTGCCTATAGTATGATATCCTGAAGGCACGGTATAAGTATTCTGCAATGCAATTTTAGCACCTGTTTTTTCTGAGAAGAGGCGTGCTTCTTTTATGGCTATCTTACAAGATTTTGAAAAATCTATAGGTATCATAATTTTTGTAATTTTTGTAGGCGCGTGTTCAGGCACCATCAAAATTGAACAGTGGGCAAATCTTGCTAGTCGTCCGGGTAATAAGCCACTTCCTTTCAAACTTTCTTTGCGACCAGTAATAATAAGGTCAATTGCTTTTATGTCCGACCATTTTAAAATTTTATCCTCCGCATTACCTTCTCTTACCTCAATTTTTACTTGTGTTCCCTCAGGGCATTTGAGACCTCTATCGATTTTGTCTTGAATAATTTTTTCCAAAGACTCATCTGTAGGTGCTACCAGGGTTGGGTATTCCTTCAAAACATCATCTGGGATTTCTAAAGTTGGTGCTACATGAAAGAAATAGATAGCATCAATGGATAATAT
>CAYGNU010000378.1:0-4644 GCA_964351175.1 uncultured Roseivirgaceae bacterium
GGTAATTATTGTTTTGTGGAATGGCCATCTAAAATTCCTTCTTTACTACCTGTTTCACATTTTTTAAAAGTGTCGATAAATTTGACAAACAATGATAAAAGGCTCATTGAATTAAAGCGTAATGACTAAGAAATCACAATCAGGATTTGCCCAACTAGCATCAAAAACTAGTCTTTATCCAGAAGAAAAACTGTTGAAAGTTAAACAGGGTAAGCATTCCTTTTTGATAGGACTCCCTAATGAAATCTCCATGCAGGAGAAAAGGATTACATTAACACCCGATGCTGTTGCATTGTTGGTGAACAATGGTCATGAAATATGGGTAGAAACAAAGGCAGGTGAAGGTTCAAAGTTTTCTGACAAACAGTACAGCGATGCCGGAGCCAAAATCATTTATTCATCAGAAGAAATTTATAAAGCTGATGTGATTCTCAAAATAGAGCCACCTTCAATTGAAGAAATTGAATTGATGAAAAATGGCAAAATATTAATTTGTGCCATTCAATTAGGTAATCAAACACCAGATTATATTGGTGCATTAAATAGAAAAAGTATTACGGCACTAGCATTTGAGTTTATCGAAGATAAAGTTGGAGGCATGCCAATTGTTCGTGCTATGAGCGAAATTGCCGGCAATACTGTTATGTCAATAGCTTCAGAATATTTGAGTTGTACTAATGGTGGCAAGGGGATAATATTAGGAGGAATTACCGGAGTGCCTCCTACAAATGTTGTTATAATTGGTGCTGGTACTGTAGGTGAATATGCGGGAAGGGCAGCCATAGGATTAGGAGCCGAGATTCAAATATTTGACAATCATATTTATAAACTTAGAAGAATTAAGCAAACACTTGGACATCAGGTTTATACCTCTACAATTGATACTATAACTTTGAGTGAGTCATTAAAGCATGCCGATGTCGTTATTGGAGCTTTGAGGGCTGAAAAGGGCAGAAATCGTCATGTTGTTAGTGAAGATATGGTAGCTCAAATGAAGCAAGACTCACTTATTATAGATGTAAGTATTGATCAAGGAGGATGTATCGAAACTTCTGAACTTACTACTTTTAAGAAACCGACTTTCAGTAAATTTGGCGTAATACATTATTGCGTTCCTAATATTGCATCACGAGTGGCGCATACAGCAACTACAGCCTTAAGTAATATTTTTACTCCTACTATATTACGAGCTGCAGAAGAGGGAGGAGTGGAAGATATGATATTTGCTCACAGTTGGTTCATGAAGGGTGTTTATACGTTCAAAGGCAGTTTAACCAATGAACATATTGCTAGAAAATTCGGAATGAAACACAAGGATTTGGGATTGCTAATAGCAGCACGATTTTAAATTTCTTGTGATTAATATAAATGTCATTCAAGCCAAAACGATTTTATTTTTTCACAAGGGTATATTTTTAACTAATTTTTGCAATAAAAATAAAATATTAGTTGAATAAGGGTTGATTTTTATATAAGTGATCAATAAATGATTACTTATTTTATACATTTGGGTTAATTAAAAACGTTACATTTAACTATGCCAGCAACAATCAAGGATATTGCAAAAGCCTTAGGTATTTCACCTTCAACTGTTTCTCGTGCTTTAAATGATAACCCTCAGATAAAGGAAGAAACCATAAAAGCAGTTAAGGAAACTGCCAAAAAACTTAATTATATTCCCAATAGAGCTGCAGCTGGACTTAGAATAAACAAGACTTATTGTATAGGGGTAGTCGTACCAAGCATCGGTATATATTTCTTTTCCAGAATAATCAGCGGTATGCAAAAGGTGGCTTCTGCTAGAGGTTATCAACTACTAATATGTCAGTCCAACGAAAAAGAAGACGAGGAAGAGAAATTTCTACAATCCTTATCGGCTGGAAGAGTGGATGGTATACTCCTTTCTATTGCTCAAGAAACAACAAGATTAAATCACATCAAGGAAGTAATGAACCATATGCCTGTAGTAATCTTTGATCGAATTGATCCAGCTTTGGATACAGTGCAGGTTGAGGCAGATGATTTTAACGCAGCATATATAGCAACAGAACATTTAATTAAAACGGGTTGTAAAAAAATCGCTCATTTAGCTGGCCCTTCTACTATGCTAAATACTAAAAATAGGCTTAATGGTTACAAAGAAGCTTTAAAGGACAATGACCTTGAGATTAGCAATACTATGATAGAATATTGCGATTTTGATAGGCATATTGTTGGTGAAGCATTAAAAAAACTGTTAAGGGCTCATCCAGACATTGATGGTGTTTTTGCGGTGAATGATAATTTGGGTGTAGAGGCAATTATTGTTCTGAAAAAGATGGGTATCAAAGTGCCTGAGCAAATTTCGGTAATCGGTTTTGGTAATTATCCTATTTCTAAAATTGTTGAGCCAAGATTAACTACCGTTAGTCATCACCTATCAGAGACTGGCGAAAGGTCTGCGAGGTATCTTATTGAAATGATTGAAAAGAAAACCAAAAAGATACAAGAAGAGCCCCCTTTAGTTTCTGAATTGATTGTAAGAGATTCTACTAAAGAAGTTTAATATTCTTGTTCGTCACAAAAACTCATTACTTTTTCAACATCAGTTCTATAATACTCACTCAGATTAAATATTGCCATTTCACCTGATGCTGAAGGGTGGGATGCCCACCTTAGAAAATATCACTGAACTTTCCCTTTCAGTGGTTGTCACCAAGGGCAATAACTATGCAAGCTTTTGAGTTTAGTGGATTTGTTATCATTTTAACAACACCTCCTTTACCCTCTGTAACACGGCCGTTAAATAAGGCTAATACCTTAAGTACGAGATTTTTTATTCACCATTCAAGGTGCATTAGTTTAAGTTGAGATTTTAAAAATTGTTGTATTCGCTATGTGAAAATGAAGATTCTACCATAATCATACACATTGGAATTCATCAGTTGGTCGCCTCCAACGATAATTCATCAACATGACTGAAAGAGTATGGGGTAGCTGCATTAGTAGCCCTAGCCCATTCTCTGGGTAACTCTTCATTGAGCAAGTCGCCAGGTTTCAAAAATTTATAAATCTCTCCGTAGTGTTTTATTTCTGTAAAATCAGTTCTTCTCATTCTATGCCATGGGCGTAATTCAGAAGTGGATGATAACCCCATAGAACCAATTATTTCAGCCGCACTGCGAATAGTGCCATCATGGTAAGAAGCAGTTCTTTTTGCTTTGTCTTCTACGTCAAGGCCTTTTACCAATTGAGGATCTTGTGTAGCAACTCCTGTCGGACAGACGTTAGAGTTACATCTCAAGGCCTGAATGCACCCTACTGCCATCATCATACCCCGTGCTGAATAACATAAATCTGCACCTATTGATATGTTTTTGACAATATCAAATCCGGTAATTATTTTACCACTACAAATCACTTTTATATTCTTACGCAGGTTGAAACCTACCAGTGCATTATGAACGAAAATCAATGCTTCGTTAAGTGGTGTGCCAATACTGTCTGAGAATTCAACTGGCGCAGCACCTGTACCCCCCTCAGTACCATCAACTGCAATGTAGTCAGGTTGGATGCCTGATTCTAAAATAGCTTTGCAAATGGCAATAAACTCTCTTCTTTTACCGATGCATAACTTAATTCCAATGGGCTTGCCTAATGAAAGCTCTCTTAACTTTTTAATGAAGCCCATCATTTCCATAGGCGTAGAAAAAGCTGAATGGGCGGGTGGGGAATTAACATCCTTTCCCATGGGAACATTTCTTATTTTCGAAATCTCTGGAGTAACTTTTGCAGCAGGTAATATCCCTCCATGACCTGGCTTTGCACCTTGCGAGAGTTTTATCTCGATCATTTTAACATTAGGATTATGAGATTTTTCTTTGAAAAGTTCTTCATCAAAATTTCCTTCAAGTGTTCGAGCTCCGAAATATCCAGTTCCGATTTGCCAAATGACATCACCGCCATTTTTTAAATGGTATTCAGTTAATCCACCTTCACCAGTATTGTGAGCAAAATTGCTGAGTTGTGCACCTTTGTTAAGCGCCATGACGGCATTTTTACTGAGTGAACCATAACTCATTGCCGAAATATTTAAAATACTTGCATTATAAGGTTGCTTACATTCCGGTCCACCTATAATAACTCTGAGGCTTGCCGGATCTGGGTGTTTTGGATTTAAAGAATGATTAACCCATTCATAACCTACGTCATAAACATTGCGCTGTGTTCCGAAAGGTAGAGTATCTAGCTCTTTTTTTGCTCTTTGATATACTAATGACCTAGACTGCCTAGAAAAAGGGACTCCACTAAAATTTGTTTCTATAAAATACTGACTTATTTCTGGACGGATACTTTCCAGAATGTATCTGAAATTTCCGACTAATGGGAAGTTCCGTTTTATAGCCTGCTTCTTCTGCAGAATATCTTTCATTCCAATAATGAATAGGGGCATAATAATAACTAGGCTCCAAAGTACTGGAGGCCAAATTAAGTAGACGGCAGCTATTAAAATGAAAATAAAAATGGAGGTCTGAATAAATTGTTTTCTCATTGCTTAAGGATTGAATTCTAAAAATAGTATTTCTTTTTAAGACAAAGAAGTCTGCCAATGTTGACAGACTTCTTTGTCTTAACCCTTAAGAATTCAATTGCTCGTATATTGCC
>CAYGNU010000378.1:4654-4979 GCA_964351175.1 uncultured Roseivirgaceae bacterium
TTATTTTTGCCTGAGCATCCTCCATTTTCTTTTTTTCCATGGCTACTACTTGTTCTGGAGCATTGTTAACAAATCGATCATTACTCAGTTTCTTTTCAATACTTTTTAAAAAGCCTTTGGTATAAGCTAATTCTTTTTCAACTTCTTCTTTTTCCTTTTCGAGATCTACATTACCCTCTAAAGGAATGAAGAATTCATCGCCTGTAAGAACGAAACTAACACTGTTTTCAACTTTGTCATTTGTTTTTTCAAATTCAACAAGATTGCCTAATTTCTTAACTAAGAACCTAAAAGTGCTGAATTTGTTAAATTTTTCACCTTTCAC
>CAYGNU010000379.1:0-4967 GCA_964351175.1 uncultured Roseivirgaceae bacterium
TCGCTCCCCATTGTAGCTATATCAAATGTATAATCTGAAGTAAGATAAATATCTGACATAGGCTGAAGAATCAAATACACATGATTTCCACCGGCTACGAATTGATCGATAGTCACCCCTAGATACTGTAAAAGTTCAGGTTCGGCTTTCTTTTCATAAAAAGCTTGAATTTTTTTCTGTAGTTGACCTCTTTGTGTTCCTTCTTTTGCTTTGAAATAAGTGAAGAAGTTATTGCTTAACCATTGCTCATTATTAGCTTCGTTATGTGAAGCTAATGAAACCAGAAAGTCAAATTGAATATGTGAATTTTCAGGCATGTCTTCAAAAACACCTGTAACTTCATAAGTATCAGTTCCATCCAGTACTAGTTCCTTGTTTAATGGCGATTGTTCCCCAAAATATTTTTTTGCGGTTGATTGGTTGATCGCAATTGTATTTGGCCGATTCAAAACCGTTTTTGTATTTCCTTCGACAAGCCGAAATGAAAAGACATCGAAAAATGTGGAGTCAGTATATATTACTCTTGATGCTTTAAAACTCTCTTTCATATCAGGAGTTTTTATTAACCATGTTCCTAAACTCCTAAACCTAACGGCAGACTCTATTTCAGGTAGTTCGCTTACTAGTGAGTTGGCTAATGGTGCCGGTGAAACTGGAAATATAAATTCATTATCTCCAAATTTTCCTTCACGTACTATTCTATAAATTCTATCTCCGTCTTCATGAAATTTATCATAATTCATTTCATTGGCAACAAAAAGATAAATGAGTAAACTGCAGGCAACACCTGCCGCCAAACCTGCAATATTTATTGCCGAGTAAAACTTGTGCTTAACAAGGTTTCTAAATGCTATTTTGAAATAATTTTTGATCATGATTTTAGTGTTGTTATTCGACAGTATGATTGTATCTTTTTGAATTTTAGCAAGTGTATTTTGATTTCCAAATGCTTTAATGGTTTCGTCATAAGCCTCAATAAACCGCTGACCATTTTCCATTTTTGATTCTACAACAGAACAAATGTGATCCACCAGCTCATCACCTAACTCATCATTTACAATTCCGCGATAAGCGATATCCTTAATTATATAATTAATATGTTCATCGGATAGGATCATCCCAATTGAGGATCAATTTGTAATACCTTGAACATTGTCATAATAAATGATTCAAAATCTTCAATCTTTTGAGTAGCAGAAGATTTTCCAGCGGGTGTGAGCAAATAGTATTTTCTAAGGCGCTTGCCCATGCTAACTTTTTCTGTTGATAATAATCCTTCAGCCTCAAGTTTATGCAGTGTAGGGTAAAGTGCACCTTCAGTAAGAGCTAGCATTCCATTCGACAGTTCCTTGACTCTTTGTGTAATTTCATAACCATACATTTTACCATTATCGGCCAAAAGCTTTAAGATGATGGTTTGAAGTGTCCCTTTTAATAATTCTGGTGAATGCATAATTCTTTAATACATTAGAGTCTTAGGTAGTACGGAAATATTAAAATAATAGTTACAGAGAATAACCATCGTCAGTTAAAAGATTGAGGCATTTTGAAAGAAGGACAGAGATGTAATTTATTAAACTATGGCCTTGGTATAAGCTGTATTATAATGAGCAACTAATTTAGACCAATCGAAATTTTCTGCTAAATCTTCAGCTTTATTTCTAATAAGAATTCTTTGGCGCCTAGAGGATTGGGTAAACTGGTACATCATTTCAGCCAGTTCTTTTACAACAAGTTCGGGCTTCAATTTATGTCGTCTCAGAAGATAAGCACCAGATTGTTCATACCCTGTAAAATTTTGACCTAAGTAATTGCCGAATCCAGTAAGGTCAGAAGTAATAGCTGATACGCCTTGAGCTAAACACTCTAGCGGGGTATATCCCCATGGCTCGTAATAGCTTGGAAATATTCCCAAATGACAGCCTCTGATGAATTCATTATAATCAATACCGAAAAGTGGGCTCGAAGAATCAATGAAATCAGGATGATAGACAATTTTAACTTTATCTAAAGGGTTGTTGACCAAAGGCGCTTTTCTTAAGTACTGAATAATCTCGTCATCATCATCATTTTTTAAATTATGTGTTACGACAATTGGCCATTGGTCAGATTTCCATGATTGAAGAACTCGTCTATACCTTAATTTCCAATAATCATCTACGAAATCATTCAATGAAGGCATTCTAAAATCATCTTCTTCTAGCGTAGCATTATAAAAAAGACGTTCACCAATTTGATCTTGAATAGCAACGCATACTTTTCTAAATTCTTCAAGCACTCCTTGCTGTTCCATTACAACAGGGTTGATAGACCAAGTTGGTCTTTTGGTGATGAAAAACATGACCACATTCATCTTCGATTTTTCCTTCTTTAACCTTTTGTTTAGAAGTGATAATGCTTCTAAAGTGATGTCATATCCTTTGTTTCTAAATTCATAACGACCAGAAGTGAAGAAGTAAAGCGTATTGTCAAGATCGAAAGGATGGGAGTGGAAGAAGTGACCCATTACAAATTCATTAATATCCTGTTTGTATTCCTGATGTAGGTTCTGAACTTCATGATAAGCCACAAACCTTTCTATATTTAGTCCGTTTGGTGTGATTACATCTGGCTTTCTATTATAGAAGGCCTCACATTCACTTGCAGTAACATCACTAACAGTTGTAAATACAGTAGACTCATTGGCGCAAGATCTTTCAATTTGTGCAATAGGTAAAATGTTATATCGCTCAGCTTCTGACTTCCAATCATACTTATCAAGTTTGTTATAGAAATCTAGATCATTCATAGCTAAATACCTACCAAGGGCAGTGGCATGAGTAGTAAAGACAGTTTTTACATTAATCTTGTTTTCTGCAAGCTTTAGTATTGGTAGAGATGACATCCACTCATGAAAATGTCCTATCAGTTTTGTCTTCCCTAGGGATTCAGCAAGGTATGTATAGAAAATGGAAGTAATATGAGCAAAGGCCAAAACACGCTCTTGCAACTCATCAGAAGCAATTTCTATTCCCTGCGATTGCTGTAAATCCTTTTTCAAGGATTCAATATTCTTGAGTGAGGAAAAAATGTCGATAAGAACCACCTTAGGTCTTCCACTTACAAGCCAAGTTCCATAAATAACTTCAATACCATCATCTTTCAATTTTTTGACAGCTTTGCCAAGTGGGCCTGCATGATTTGTTATAACATCAATTTCAGCGTTTACCTGCTGCCCAACCAAGGGGCCAACCAGGCAATAACGGTCCCCCCACTGATTTGATATTTCAGGAACTTTAGACCTTATGACAGTGTAGATACCCCCTAATTGATTACATACTTCCCAAGCGCACTCAGCTAAAAATGAATTGTTCAGTGCCTGAGGCTGCTCACTTAATTTTGTTTTCTTTTGAATTTCTAAAGCCATGTGAATCGGATACTTTAATTAATAGTAAATATAATCTACTCCCCAGAGAGTCAGAAGATTTAAAACGATTGTCTTAATTGAAATAGCAGTTTGGTCAAGTTTTGATTAACTTCTATCATTTTCTTTTTTGCTCCTACAAATATTTTAAAATTAGTATGCATGCATAACAAATTTTACTATATTTGTTACCCTTCAAAATAGGAATTCCTATTTAAAGTTATACTACATACGAATGAAAAGAGAAGAAACAATTGATCATAATATTAAAACTGCCTGGCATGCCATCTCTCGCATGTACAATCATCAAGCAGTTAAACAAGATATTACGACATCAATAGGTTTCGTCTTATTAAATATAAGTTCGAAAGAAGGTACTCCTGCAACCAAAATTGCTCCCCTTATGGGTTTGGAATCTCGCAGTCTCACTAGGGTTCTAAAAAACATGGAGGAGAAGGGTCTAATTTGCAGAAAGCCTGATGCTAATGATGGGCGATCTGTTCGCATATTTTTAACAGAACTGGGTAAGCAGAAGAAGGAAGTTTCGAGAGAAACGGTACTTACTTTCAATACAAAAGTGCGAGAGCTAGTCCCTCAATCTAAACTCGAAATATTTTTTGATGTAATTAATGACATCAACAAAATCATAGATAGTAATAAAACCTACGAAAACGCAAATAATCAAAACTAATGACAAGACGTATAAAAAAAGTAGCAGTATTAGGATCGGGAATCATGGGTTCTCGTATCGCATGTCACTTTGCCAATATTGGTGTAAACGTTCTTTTATTGGACATTGCTCCAAAAGAGCTTAATGACGATGAAAAAGCTAAAGGACTAACTTTAGAAAGTAAGCCTGTTAGAAACAGAATAGTGAATAGTGCTTTTACTTCTGCAGTTAAATCAAACCCTGCCCCTCTTTATGATAAGAGTTTTGCAAGTAGAATTTCCCTGGGAAATTTTACCGATGACATGTCTAAGATTAAGGATTATGATTGGGTAATAGAAGTTGTAGTTGAAAATCTGGATATCAAAAAGATTGTTTTTGAACAAGTTGAAAAATATAGAACACCAGGTACATTAATTACTTCTAATACTTCTGGTATTCCCATTCATTTAATGCTTGACGGAAGAAGTGATGATTTTCAAAAACATTTTTGTGGAACACATTTCTTCAACCCCCCAAGGTATTTAAAATTGTTGGAGATCATTCCAACACCAAAAACAGATCCAGAGATCACGGATTTCTTAATGCACTATGGTGATCTATACTTGGGGAAAACAACAGTTTTAGCTAAAGACACCCCGGCTTTCATTGCTAACAGGGTAGGAATTTATGCTATTCTAAAAGTGATAGAGTCCATGAAAAAACTGGGTTTGAATGTGGATGAAGTTGATAAATTGACAGGACCTGTAATAGGTAGACCTAAATCAGCTACTTTCAGAACTTCAGATGTAGTAGGCCTAGATACTTTGGTAAAAGTTGCCAATGGACTTTATGCTGGTCTGCCTAATGATGAGGGAAGAGACACCTTTAAATTGCCAGAAGAAGTAGGATAACAGA
>CAYGNU010000380.1:0-4959 GCA_964351175.1 uncultured Roseivirgaceae bacterium
AAGCATCACAAACTTACAGTAATTGCTTAAGAAATTGTATTCTGAAATTTTATCTGCTTTATATAATTTAAAAGTCAAATAGCCAATAGGCAATACTAAAGCAATGCATAGATAAGTCATCTGCAAGCCTACAACCACATAGGCTAATGTACATAGAGAAATCAAAAAGAGATAGGAAAGTATGTAAATCAAGCTCTTGGTTTTTCGAACCCCATATACGACTGGTAGCGTTTTACAACCAAAGGTAGAGTCACCCTTCAAATCTTCAATATCTTTTATAATTTCTCTAATTAAAGTAAAAACAAAGGCGAATAAAGAATAGACTTTAATGAGAATATTATCAGGTTCGAAAACCAGCCCAATAATAAGAATTGATAATCCTGTAAGTAGAGCTACAGAAAGGTTGCCTAGAAAGGCTATTCTCTTTAATTGATTTGAATAAAGCCAAAGTACGAAAGCACATATAAAATTAAGAACACCTACTTTCCATGACAGGTAAAATCCAATGCCTATCCCTACAAAATTCAAAATAGTATGAGCAATCATGGCTACTCTTCGTTTCAATATTCTACCAACAACTACTCTATGTGGCTTATTGATAAGATCTATTTTCACATCGTAATAATCATTAATTATATAACCTGCGGCAGCGATAATCACCGTAGAAAATGAGAGCAACGCCATAGTTGATGAGAATACCAATGCAGAATTACTCAGTAGGAAGAAAGCGGTGAAATATTGAGCTATCGCAATGATTAGGAGATTCCAAAACCGAGTGAGTTGGATAAATCCTGAAATGGAAAAGTTGGCCGGTTTGGAATGATTTTCTGAAACCATCAGGATCTAATTTTTCTTAAAATTAAACCCTGATGATAACTAATACAACATATTAAAATTTAAGTGTTATGGATGCTAAAAAGTTAGTAGGTGCTTGTGGGTAATAGTAATTTTCTCTTACCACATAATCAGAGCCTCCTTGATAGCCAAATGTGTAACCGTTTGAAACATATTCTTCATCTAAAATATTATTTATCAGTAGTGAGAATCTCACTTCTTTTAATTGCTCTGAGTAGATACTATAATCGAACCGAATGTCATTAACGAAATAGGCATCAATCTTTCTATTATCATTAGAAGTATTGTCAAGAAACTGTTCGCCTACATATTTAGAAAGTAATGACACCTCAAAATTTCTAAATGGGGAATATGTCAACTGTGAGCCTGCAATGATACTTGGTGAAAAAGCGATATCTGTATCTGAATATTCATTGGATATGATGTTAAATTCATCAAAATTAGGGCCATAATCATAAATGATCTCAGTAAATTTCTTAATCTTATTTTTGCTCAAAGTCACATTTGCAGACCAATTTAATTGATCAGATAATTTCAGGCCACCTTCTAGCTCTAATCCGGCTCTATAACTTTCAGGAACATTAGTTCTTACAGATGCACCAACATCATTAACCTCACCCGTTAAAATTAGTTGATCCTGATAATCCATATAGTAGAAATTAGCACTAAACGTCTTATTGGAATTAGTCTTTCTATATCCAATCTCAAGATTATTTAGTCTTTCTGACTTAGGCTTAACATTAGAATCTATAAAGTCGCTTCTAACAGGTTCCCTATTAGCTACGGCTAAAGAAGCATAAAGTGCATCACTTCCAGACAACTGATAGAATGCCCCCAATTTAGGATTAAAGAAATCAAAGCTTTCATTGATGTTAATCTGTTGCAGATCATTATCAATGCCTTGAGATGTGTAGCCTATATTTCTATACTGAAGATCAATAAAAACATTCAAAGGGTCAGAAATTTGATAGTATGCCTTTATGTAGATATTAAAATCATCTTTTACGCCATTACTTTCATAATAACGGTCACCTACATTAAAATTAGAAGCAAAATCAGCCCATATCAACTCGCCAAAATGATCTCCATCATATCTATTAGCCGCGCCACCAATAGTTAGTTTCAAGGCATCTTGTTCATAATTAAATGAATATGTCAGCCCATAAAAATCATTATCAAGCCATCTTTTTCTTATAATATCAGATGAAGTTATACTCGTTGCTCCAACTTGTATGTTCGGTAGATTATAATCTTCAAAATCATCATTATACCTATACTGCTCAAAAAAACCACGACCATAAGTATAATGACCTGAAACATTGAATGAAAAATTACTATTTACCTGATGAGATAAGTGCAGTTGATAATGATCCTGCTTATAATTATCTACCTCATTATCATACAAATACCAATTAAAAGTTCGTCCAGAATTTCGCATATTTTCAGCTTGTTCGTTATTTAACCCATTATTAGCAATCACTGCTTCAATACCTTCTGGATCATTCTCTAATACCGCCTCAGGAGTACCGTACCACGACTGATAGGTGACTTCAGCACCTCCAAAAACTAATGCTTTTATCATAGTTTTTTTGCCATAATAGCCTCCTGCAAAATAATAAGAGGTCAAATCTGATGAAGCCCTATCGATATATCCATCTGATTTTATTTTTGAGATTCTACCATCAATAGTCCAAAGATCATTTATCAACCCTGTACCAAATCCAATAGAATGCCTTCTTGTATTGTACGAGCCGAAGGTATTTGTTACTTCTCCATGAGCTACAGTTTCTCTGCCGTTAGTCTGAAGGTTGATAGAGCCTCCGAAAGCACCCGCACCATTAGTCGAAGTACCTACACCTCGTTGAATCTGTATGTTTTTTGTGGATGAGGCAAGATCGGGTGTATTCACCCAGAAAACACCTTGTGATTCACTGTCGTTTAATGGAATACCATTGATGGTTACATTGATTCTTGTAGCATCACTACCACGAATTCTTAATCCTGTATAACCAATACCAGCTCCTGCATCTGAAGTAGATACAACTGAAGGAGTAAAGTTTAGTACAAAGGGTAAGTCCTGTCCAGAATTTTGTTTCTCAATCTTATCCTTATCTAATGAAGTAAATGTTACGGGAGTTTCAGCACTTGCTCTGGTAGCAGAAACAATAACCTCATCAGCTATTAATGTAGCCGGTTGTAATACCAGCGCATCTGACCGATCTTCAGAAATCCTAATATTCTGAACCAAGTCATCATAACCGACAAATGTCACCTTGATTGGATACGTTCCTTTTGACAAGGATTCAAATTGGGCTCTTCCATCATTGTCAGTAACGGAAATTTGGTTGTTAAAAACAACATTTGCTCCTGGTAGTGTTTGGCCAGATTCAGCATCTTTAACAGTAATACGATAATTGAATTGTGCCAAAGCATTGGCATGTAACATTGCGAGTAATATTACTCCGAGAATAATTCTCATAATAAAAAAACATTTAAGTGTTAAAAAACGAAGAGAGAGGGGATTCCCTTCAACAATTTAACATACCTCCCTACGCCAGCATTATCTGGATCAGGTTTCAGTTCTAGCCATAGAACCTTGGGTATAATCTCAGCCTTTATATTAGGCACCCCTTATGGTGCAAAGGTATAAATTATGAGTAATGATGTTTATTAATTATCAAATAATACTACAGAGGAAAAGATGATAAAATGAAACCCATTATATTTGGGCAACATATCCCTAGAATTATGTACAAAGCAAAAGTCAATAAGAATAACTACGAAGTTAAATTTGAAAAATCAGAAGCCTTTTTGAATGACTCCCCATTCGATTGGGACATGTCACAAATTGGTGACCGAACTTATCATATTATCAGCAATCATAAATCATATAGGGCTGAAGTGATTAGTGTTGATACCCAAACCAAGTCGGTGGCTATGAAAATAAATGGGAAAAAAGTTGATGTCGAGCTTAAAGACAAGTTTGATTTACTCCTAGAGAAGTTAGGTATAGATGTCTCGGCTGTTGCAAAAGTTAATGATGTGAAGGCTCCTATGCCTGGCCTAATACTTGAAATACAGATAAAAGAAGGTGATACTGTACAAAAGGGAGATGCTATAATGATACTTGAAGCTATGAAGATGGAAAATGTACTTAAATCTCCTGGTGATGGGTTGGTAAAGTCAATTAAAGTGAAAAAAGGTGACAGTGTTGAAAAAAATCAGGTACTAGTTTTATTTTGACCATCTATTTTCACTTAAGCATCCTATATTTACACAATTTTAATCTTAACAGAACTCGATGAAGTACAAGCGAATATTACTCAAACTTAGTGGTGAATCTCTTATGGGCAACGTTTCCTATGGTATTGACCCTGAAAGACTAAAGCAATATGCTGAAGAAATAAAGGCGATTCATGATCTAGGTGTAGAGGTAGCTATTGTTATCGGTGGAGGTAATATCTATCGAGGTGTACAGGCGGAGGCAGCAGGTATAGAAAGAGTTCAAGGAGATTATATGGGCATGCTTGCTACTGTAATCAACGGTATGGCTTTGCAAAGTGCATTAGAGTCTGCAGGAATGTACACTAGGCTTATGTCCGGAATAAAAATGGAGCAGGTGTGTGAGCCATTTATTAGAAGACGGGCTATTCGTCATTTAGAAAAAGGAAGAATCGTAATTTTTGGCGCAGGCATTGGTAACCCATACTTTACCACCGACTCAACTGCGAGTTTAAGAGCTATTGAAATTCAGGCAGAGGTGGTACTGAAAGGTACGAGAGTAGACGGTGTTTACACGGCAGACCCTGAAAAAGATCCTACAGCCACTAGATATTCAGAATTATCATTTCAAGAGGCATATGAGAAAAATCTCAATATCATGGATATGACAGCTTTTACCTTGTGTCAGGAAAATAATTTACCGATTATAGTATTTGATATGAATAAATCTGGTAATCTGATGGAAGTATTGAAAGGAGAAAAGGCTGGAACTTTAATTAATTAACCTAACCCGATATAGAATTAGTCATGGAAGAAATTAAAATGTACCTCGATGAATGTCGTGAGATGATGAGTAAAGCCATCAAACATTTAACTGGTGAA
>CAYGNU010000381.1:0-4959 GCA_964351175.1 uncultured Roseivirgaceae bacterium
ATTTTATCAGTATTTGTTAATGTCGCATCTCCCCCTTGCATTTTTGACCATTCGTAGGTAATGATAGTGCCATCAGGGTCTGATGCTGTCCCCACAATTTCCACATTATTTTCTGGAAGAATAAGGTTTATATCTGAACCGGCACTGACAATGGGAGCTTCATTAAAAGCTTCAGATAATACTTCTACAGTTATTTCATCAATTCCTGTCGCTCCATCATTATCGGTTACTGTTAGTTTAAAAATATAAGTGCCTTCAACCATATCAGAAACAGATAAAGTACTTGTATTTGCATTATTCATAGAGGCAGTTGAACCACTTACCTTTGTCCACAAATAAGTTGTTATGAAGCCGTCTGGATCACTTCCTGTTCCAACTATATTAACCGTGTTGGTTGGTAACGATATAGTAATGTCGTTACCGGCATTAGCGGAAGGAGCCGTATTTTCCGTTTCAGCTAAGACTTCAATTATTACTTGGTCATCATCACTGGCACCGTCATTATCTGTTACGGTAAGTGAGAAATTATATATACCTTCTACAAGGTCGCTCACCCCAATAGTTGCCGTTGAAGTTGAAGTAAGTGTAGCTGATGCTGGGCCACTAGTTTGTAGCCATAAGTATTGAACTATACTTCCGTCAGGATCATTTCCAGAACCTACTAAGTTTGTGCTATTGGTTGGTAACTTTAACTGTATATTTGAACCTGCATTTGCAGTTGGAATTTGATTAACAGCTGCCAAGTTTACCACTACTTGTGTCTGATCGAAATCAGTAGCACCTTTATCATCTGTTACGGTGAGTCTGAAAATGTAAGTACCCTCAATTAAATTTGTTAATGATAATGTGGGGGTGGTTGAATTTGTTAGAGTTACTGACGGTCCACTCTGTTTAGTCCATTCATATTCTGATATGCTACCATCAGTATCAGAGGCGCTACCATTCAGATTGATGCTATTGGTTGGTAAAGTTATATTTTGATTAGGTCCAGCATTGGCAGTGGGGGTTATATTTGTGGTTTCACTCAGAACAGTAACCTGAGTCATGTCAGAAGAGACACCACCATCATTATCTGTAACAGTTAACCTGAATAAATAAATACCTTCAACCAAATCGTTAACAGTCAATGTTTTTGTGTCAGCATTGCTGAGTGAAGCAGCTGGACCACTAAATAGAATCCATGAATATCCAGATATAGTTCCATCTGAATCGCTAGCTGATCCAATTAAGTTAATGGAGTTATTCGGTAGTGTTATAGTCTTGTCAGATCCAGCACTAACAATCGGTAAACTATTACTAAGCGTAACAACGACCTGAACCTCATCTGAACTAGTTACTCCAGAATTATCAGTCGCCCTAAATTCAAAAGTATAATACCCTTCGACTAAGTCGGTAATGGAAATTGTGCTGCCACTAGATGTGAAAGTTGCAACGGCACCACCAGTTTGAGACCAATTGGTTGAAATAATTGACCCATCAAGATCTGTTGCAGTACCAGTAATGTCGACAAAGTTTGTTGGAAGGGTGATATTTATGTCATTTCCTGCCGAGACAGTCGGAGGGATATTAGCAGCAGAAACATTTACAATTATGTTATCGCTTGCACTAGCACCATCGTTGTCAGTCACTTCAAATTGAAAATTATAAGAACCTTCAATTAAACCTGAAACGGACAAACTAGCTGTTGTTTTATTAGTCAACATGGCCGTTGAAGGGCCAGATATCTGACTCCAACTATATGTGGAAATTGTGCCATCTGCATCAGAAGCAGTGCCATTTAAAATCACACTATTTGTAGGAAGTGTAAGGTTTTTATCCGTACCGGCACTTGCATTTGGGGCCTGATTCACCGTTTCAGGGGCGACACTAACAAGGATGTCATCGGTACTTGTGGCGCCATCATCATCCGTTACTTCGAACCTGAATTTATAAGTACCGGCCACTAAATTGCTTACAGTAACATTAGTAGTCGTTTGGTTAGTGAAGGTAAATGTTGAGGGCCCTGAAACCTTTGTCCATAAATAACTAGCTATTGTACCATCACTATCTGTACCTAAGCCATTAATGACAACAGAGCTTGTAGGGAGAGTAATCGAAATATCCTCTCCCGCATTAGCAGTTGGACTATTGTTTGTGGCGACTGGTTGGACAATAACCTGCACTTCATCATTATCTTCTGCCCCGTCATCATCTGTTACTGTTAGCTGAAAATAATATGTCCCTTCTTGTAAATTACTTATTCCAGTATTCGCACTATTCGGGTTAGAGATTGTAGCTGTGGAAGGACCATTTGTCTGTATCCAGGAATAAGCTGAAATAGATCCATCTGCATCTGATCCGCTACCGATTAAAGTAGTTGAATTTGTCGGTAAGGTGATTGAAATATCAGTGCCTGCATTTGCGTTAGGGTTTTGGTTTGATGCAATGACTGTAATTTGCATTTCATCACTATCAATATCGCCATCGTCATCAATTACCGTTAATCTAAATATATAAATTCCCTCAACTAAATTGGAAATACTCAAAGTAGGTAAGGCAATATTGGATAATGTAGCAGTTGGTCCGCTAATTTTTTCCCAAAGGTAAGATGCAATAGTTCCGTCTGTATCCGACCCACTTCCAGCAATTGTAGTGTTATTAGTAGGTAAGTTTATTATTTGATTACTGCCGGCATTTGCTGAAGGAGGAATATTTGTAGCTTCAGGGTTTACAATAACACTCGTTTCATCAAAAGCGGAAGCCCCATCATTATCGGTGACGGTTAGCCTAAAAACATAGGCACCTTCGACTAGGTTAGTTGTAGTAAGTGTATTTGTCGAGGCACCACTTAAAGTGGCTGTTGATGGGCCACTTTTTTGAGTCCAAAGGTAGGAACTAATGCTTCCATCGGTATCACTTGCTGTACCTGTAATATTGGAGCTATTAATGGGTAAAGTTAATGTAATATTTGATCCTGCATCAACACTAGGACTTTGATTGACTATTTCAGGATTTACAGTTACCTTTATATCGTCAGTTGCATTCTGCCCATCATTATCGGTAACGGTAAGTTGAAAAGTATAGATTCCTTCAATCAAGTTTTGTAATGTAAGGTTAGCGGTGGTCTGATTGACTAGAGTTACAGATGGACCAGTAATTTTAGCCCAGCTGAAAGATGTTACAGTACCGTCACTATCTGTTCCAGAGCCAGTGAGCACCAGCGTATTGGTTGGTAATGTCACTGATTGATCTGTTCCTGCATTAGCCTTAGGACTCCCTCCTTTACTTTGCATCAGTAACCATTCATAAAGATTTGGGTCATGGAGTGAATTGTCAACTTTATAAGCTCTGCTCCAGCTGTTATGACCTACCCCTGAATAGGTAGTGAATTTTAATTCTTTTGATGGTAAAGGAGTAGTACAGTATTGAACACGTTGAAATGTGCTTAGTCCATAATCGTAGGGAATTGTCGTATCTTGATCCCCGTGAAAGGCCCATATTGCAACTTGTTTAGCCGCCACAGCGCATCCACCAGGGCCTTTACCTGCTACTGGAGCTATAGCAGCTAGTTTCTCAGTATTATTACCAGAGTGACTCATGTATTCCCAGGTACCCATTCCACCAAGACTTAGTCCTGTAAGATAAATTCTGGCCTCATCAATCCTGTAATTGTTAGAGCCAGTAAGTACATGGTCAAATATTTGGTCTATTGTAGAAGCCCACCACCCGCTACTGGGTGTTTGAGGAGATATAACAATAAAGCATTCCTCCTTCCCATTTACAGTAAAGCACATATTATGCCCCTCTTCAATCCTTTTTGGAGGTCCGGCAACCTTTAGCCTTTCTAAGTCTCCAGGCGAGCCATTTCCAACTTCACCAAGACCATGCAAGAAAACCAGCAACGGATATTTCCTTGTTGGGTTTGCATCATAGTCAGGAGGAAGGTACTCAAGATAGCCATAGCTATTGGAATCAGTCCGTCTGGCAGTTTGTTGAGCCAACATACTACTAGACAAAAAAAGTAGAAATATACTACTTAATATTATAGACTTCATTACAGGTTGATATTTTAAGGCATATGAAGGTACTAAAATGCATGTTAATTTCACCATGTATTTAATATTTCCTTTAACCATAATCTGAGTAATACCTAGATAATTTTAGGTTTTTATTTGAAAAATGAGTTCTAAGTACCTAATTGAATTTAAAGTGTTTGAATCATTAATATCATTGTAAACCTAAGAGATCAACAGGTAGTTAACGAGTGAAGTTTTTTACTTCCACCACAATTGGCGGATAGTAATAATTAACAATATAACTACTTCCATAAAATCCTATTCTTGAATAGATAAAATGCTTTTATTTACTTAATGGGATAACAAACCAGAGTAAAAGCTGTTGAAAGAGTTAAAAAAAAATAGCCTAATTTTATAGAAGGAACATTTTTTAAAAATGACAGTAACATTAAAATAGTCCCTGTTTCATTTGCTCAACAGCAATATTACAAGCTCTGGCTGTTAGTGCCATATAAGTCAAAGAAGGATTTTGGCTAGCTGACGAGGTCATGCAACTTCCATCAGTTATGAATATATTATTAATATTATGCATTTGATTATTTGAATTCAAAACTGATGATTTTGGATCATGACCCATTCTAGCTGTCCCCATTTCATGTACTGCTGAACCACCAGGTCTTTTGTAATCAAATACTTTTATATTTTTAAATCCAGTTTTATTCAACATTTCAAATGAACTTGATTTAATATCCGCTCTCATTTTTTCTTCATTATTGCCATACTCAAAATCAATTTTCACAAGTGGTAGTCCCCATTTATCTTTTTTAGTATCAGATAAAGTGATTTTATTTTTAAAATAAGGCAGTGTTTCTCCCCATGCACCAATCCAAAGTCGCCATTCTCCTGGTTTAGACAAATCCGCAAGATAATTATCTCCAAGATCTTTATTTCTCACGTATTTATC
>CAYGNU010000382.1:0-4945 GCA_964351175.1 uncultured Roseivirgaceae bacterium
TAGTAAGAGAGGTTTATAGCAGATCTTCTAAAAACGCCTCTAAACTTGTTGATAGACTTTATCAAGCGGAGGTGAAGTCCACTCTGGATTTCTCAGATAGTAACTCAGAAATTTTTATAGTCTCCGTTAGTGATGATGCTGTTGATGAAGTTGCTCAGGAAATAGTTTTACCTGAAGACGCTATCATTGTTCATACTTCCGGGGCCAAATCAATCGGCATTTTGGGCTATACAGCCTCTGAGTTTATCGGTGTATTTTATCCACTGCAGACTTTCAGTAAATCGAAAAAGGTAAATTTTGAAGATATTCCAATCTGTATAGAAGCAGAAAATGCTGAGACAGAGAAGGCGTTAATAAATCTTGGTAAAAGCATCAGCAAAAAAGTTGTGACCATTGACAGTGCTGATAGAAAAACACTTCACGTGGCTGCGGTTTTTGCGTGTAATTTTACCAACCACTGCATGAGCATTGCCGAAGATATTTTGAAAGTAAATAAAATGAATTTTGATCTGATCAAGCCATTGATCATCGAAACATTGAATAAAAGCTTTGAACTTGGGCCTCACAATGCACAGACTGGCCCTGCAAAGCGGCATGACTTTGAAACGCTAGACAGCCATATGGAATATTTGGGGAATGATGAGCGATTAGTGGAACTATACCGTCTATTTTCACAACATATAGTAGATAGTCATCCGCGTACATAATGTCTTCACATCATATAGTAAGAGATGAGCAGGAGCCAGCATTGATTATTTTCAATTCAGCTTTCGATGAACAAACTATTCAAGGTTTGTTAGAGTGGAGCCCCACTGTCATAACAAAATCAGATTTAGTGGGAGCATTATTGCCCTATGGTTTTAAAATAGATGTTGTAATAGGCACCACAACTGAGAAAGATCAAGTGATGTCTCTATTGGAACATCAACAACCCTTTAAATATCTTTCAAAAAACGCTAACGATGAGGATTTATTGCTGGCAATTTACTTTCTGATTGCGTCTAAGTACAAAGCTGTCAATTTGTTATACCCACTCAACCCCGAGAGTATGAGTCTCATCAACCCATTTCTTAACCAACTTGACTTAGTTTTTTATGATCTGGGTTATAAATGGATTTATAGTAGATCAACAACTTTTAGTAAGTGGCTAGCTGCTGATTCTATATTAAAATTTAGAGATCCTTCAATCAAGGTGACGCAAGAAGGTGTGGAGTTGAAACTGAATTTTTTAGAAGGAGAATGTATTTGTGATGTGAAGAAGGAAGGGCAAACTGTTATTAAAGCAGAAAAAGCATTTTGGCTAGGTCAAAGTATTTGATGCTTTTATAATCCTGTCTTTTCCATTGATATCCTGAATGATTTCAATATTCTTATAGCCTTCATTTTCCAGCAACTGAGCCACCTGATTTCCAAAACGCTCATTAATTTCAAAATATAGACGGCCTTCATCTTTCAGGCATTCGCGGCCTTTTTGTGCTATTGTCTGATAAAAAATCATTGGATTTTCATCACTTACAAAAAGCGCAGTATTTGGTTCATAGTTCAAGACATTGGGCTTCATCAGCACCTTTTCACTTTCAGTAACGTAAGGAGGGTTGCTCACTAAAACATCAAGGCCTATCACAGGAATTTTTTCTGTTAATATATCAATCATCAAAAAATCGATATCCACTTCATGCCGAGCAGCATTTTGTCTTGCAATTTTTATCACTCTTGGATCGAAGTCAATGGCGTAGCCTTTATTAAGTTTTAATTCTTTGATCAGTGTGATAGGTATACAACCACTGCCCGTACCGATGTCCAGAAACTTTATTTTCTTCTCTTTGCTATCCTTGATAATTAAATCAACTAATTCTTCTGTTTCATTTCTTGGGATGAGTACGCCCTGAGCAACATTGAATTTCCGACCATAGAACTCAGCCTCTTCCAGAATGTATTGGATAGGTTCATTCTTGTTTATTCTTTCAAGGAAATTCCTTAACTCTTTAATCTGAGATTTACTTAAATTGATGGATCGATCCGTTATAATCTCAGACTTGTTGATGTTGAAAATCTCATCTATAATAATATAGGCAATACTCTGCTTCTCTTGATCAGATTCATCAATAGTGATATTGGAAATCACATATTGTAATAATTTTTTCGAAGAATCGGGAATAATTTCTGACATTGTGCTTAATCAGATAGGGTTTGTTAACATTGCAAAGCTTGCTTAAAACACCATAATATGACTTTGGGCGTAAATATAGATGAATTTTACATGCAACGAGCAATTGATCTTGCCAAACTTGGATTTGGGCGGGTTAGCCCTAACCCTATGGTAGGGTGTGTGATAGTTCATGACACCAAAATAATAGGTGAGGGATGGCATGAAAAATATGGCGAAGCACATGCTGAGGTAAATGCCATTAATTCAGTTAAAGACAAAACGCTCCTGTCACAAAGCACTTTATATGTTAATCTCGAGCCCTGTGCTCATTATGGTAAAACTCCTCCATGTGCCGATCTTATTGTTGAGCATAAACTTAAGACTGTAAAAATCGCCAATGTGGACTCGAATCCATTGGTAGGCGGCAAAGGCATTGAAAAATTAAGAAGTGACGGTATTGAAGTTGAAACTGGCATTTTGGAGGATCAGTCCCGAGAGTTGAACAAAAGATTCTTCACATTTCTGGAAAAGAATCGACCTTATATAATATTGAAATGGGCACAAACAGCCGATGGTTATATCGCTCGAAAAAATTACGATTCTAAATGGATCAGCGGAGAAGAGAGTCGAAAGCTAGTGCATAAGTGGCGTGGTGAGGAAGATGCCATTATGGTGGCAACCCATACAGCGCAGTATGATAACCCAAGACTAGATGTGAGAGACTGGTCAGGCGAAAACCCTACAAGGGTTGTAATAGACAAGAAGTTAGAACTAGCAAGTACCCTGAATTTATTTGATGGCAGTATACCTACTTTATGTTATAACCTTAAAAAAAATGAGGTTAAGGGAAATATAGAAAGGATCAAGGTGGAGGAAGAATACATGCTCAAAAACATATTCACAGATCTTCATCAGCGGGATATTCAATCTATTATTATTGAAGGGGGTGCAGCATTACATAAGAATCTGATTGATTCACATCTTTGGGATGAGGCAAGGGTGTTTGTTTCAGAAACAGTATTCGGAGGAGGTATTGATGCCGCAAGGATATCATTACCACATCAGGAAGAAATTATTAATGAAGATAAATTGTTGGTTTACAGAAATAGGAAATAATTAACAAATCCGTTATCGCGAGCAAAGCGTGGCGATCTTTAATTTAGAGATTGCTTCATTACATTCGCAATGACGTAATATTTAACAATGGCAGAAGAACTAATCATTAACACCTCTACAGATAAGAGAGAAAAGTACGAATCATTATTGCCTCAGATAGAGGGACTCATTTCTTATGAGGATGATTTAATAGCGAACCTATCAAACATTGCAGCTGCCTTGAAATTCGGGATGAATTTCTTTTGGGTTGGTTTTTATATTGTGAAGAATGATGAGTTAGTATTAGGGCCATTTCAAGGGCCAATTGCTTGTACGAGGATAAGAATGGGTAAAGGCGTTTGTGGTACGGCTTGGGAGAAGAATGAAACAGTACTAGTGCCTAATGTTGATGAATTTCCAGGACACATTGCCTGCAGCTCCGATTCTAAATCTGAAATTGTATTAACCGCTTCTAAAAATGGAGAAGTACAATTGATCCTTGATGTAGATAGCGATCAGCTGAATGACTTTGATGAAGTAGATAAGGAGTGGTTGGAGAAGTTGATGAAGTTAATTGAGGGAAAATTGTGAGTATAGGTGAATGAGTTAAGCTATCGCACTTATATATTTGAACCTAGTTCTAAGAAGAGGATTAAGAGAGTTTTTTATAATCTGACTTTAATTCTATTTGGAGGTTCAACAATATTTCTATTTCTAGGTGGTTTCCCACTCATAGGTTTTACAAGTGTTATTTCCATAATTGGCGCACTGTATGGTATTAAGATTTACGATGATAAGTACATGGGGATTACTGCTTATGGGGATAGAAAAAACAAGCTGTATATAACTCCAGAGTATTTTGAATTCGATGGCTCTAAAATAGAATTTTCAAAAATTGAAAACTTGACAATATTTGTTGAAGAGTATACTGGTAAGCCCCGAGAGCTAGTAGGCGCCCATCATGGTGGAAATAATGAAATTAGGTTTAACTATAAGGGTACCCCGTTCATGTGGAAATACATAATTAAGAATAAGGAAGATTATAAGTATGTTGAGAATCTCGTAAGAATTATAGAGTCAAAATACCCTCCAAAACTTTAAATTTCAGCTAGTACAGTCCTTCCACCCTTAGTCTTGTCACCTTCTTTTACCAAGATTTTGGTGCCTAGTGGAAGAAAAATATCAACACGCGAGCCGAACTTGATAAAGCCAAATTCTTCGCCTTGTTCTAATGACTGGCCTTCATTAACATACCATTTTATTCTACGAGCGACAGCACCAGCAATCTGGCGTACAAGCACAGAAATACCATTATCCATTTTTACCACCATGGTCGTACGCTCGTTTTCAGTACTTGACTTAGGGTGCCATGCTACTAAGTATTTACCCGCATGGTATTTAAAAAACTCTACTACCCCTTTGACTGGAGTTCTGTTAACATGAACGTTAACAGGAGACATGAATATGGAGAGTTGTATTCTCCTGTCTTTCAAAAACTCTGTTTCTGTAGTTTCTTCAATCACTACCACTTTACCATCAGCAGGTGCTATCACCTGATTAGGTTGGGCATTGATCTTAAAAATTGGGTTTCTGAAAAACTGTAAAACAAGAAGGAAGATTATCGCACTCGCAACACCCGATAAATTTACTACCATACCGCCACCGTAGCTTTGATATAGTGCTATGTTGATAGTTGCCAAC
>CAYGNU010000383.1:0-4930 GCA_964351175.1 uncultured Roseivirgaceae bacterium
AGCAAGAGAGTTTCATAAGCAAGATGTTAGAGCTATATTGACTGAAGAACAGCGTGTCTTTTTTGATAGAAAGGATAATCATAAAAAAGGAATGAGACACGGCAGATAAAAGAACTTTGCCAGAAATCACTAGTATTTTTGATACTCAAGAGACCATTGATCAGCTTAAGGCTGGGGATGAGTCTGTATTTAAAGACCTTGTTTTGAAATTTCAAAATAAGGTCTTTAATATTTGTATTGGTATGGTTAAAAATGAAGAGGAAGCAGAGGATTTGGCTCAAGAAGTATTTGTTGAAATTTTTAGAAACATCTCTCAATTCAATGCAGATGCCAAATTAAGTACCTGGATTTATAGAATCGCTATGAACAAATCTTTAGAGCACATAAGGTATAATAAAAGGCAAAAAAGGTTTGCTTGGCTTACGTCATTATTTGGCGCAGATGAAGATTTGGCGCATAATTATTCAGATTTTTATCACCCAGGAGTAGCACTAGAAAATAAGGAACGGTCTAAAGAATTATATAATGCCATAGACAAATTGGCCGAGAACCAACGAACTGCATTTATAATGCACAAATTAGAAGGATTAAGCTATCAGGAGATTGCTGATATTATGCAGTTAAGTTTGTCTTCTGTAGAGTCTTTAATGCACCGGGCGAAGAAAAGATTGCAAGACTTGCTTTACGATTTTTATAAAAATGATCGCTAAGCACAAGTTTTTTTTATTATTGACATCAAATGTTTAGACAATGAAAAACGACATAAACGATAAGATTGAAAAAACAATGTCAGCCTTTGATAACATTCAGAGTGCTGAGGTTAAACCGTTTTTTTATACAAGGGTTCAAGGGAGGTTGGAAGCTGATATCAAATCTGTCTTATTACAAAGAAAATTTGCATTGGCCCTCATGTTAATCATCCTTGTTTTAAACTCTATGTTTTATGTTTTTTATCAACCGAAAGAAGAGATAAATGCAGAAGATGTAATTGCTAAGATGTATGATGAATACAATATAGACCAACTTGATTTATTTGAAGATATAAGCCAATAGATATGAAAAATAATAAAGTGCTTGTAGGTGTCATCATTGTTCTGGTAATTCTGAATCTCATTTCATTATCATTTGTATGGAGTGGCGGGAATCATCATGATGATAATAAGAAATCACCAAGAGTTGAAAGGTACTTGGGTAAAAGGCTAAAACTTAATGAAGATCAGGTTTCTTTCTTTAAAAAGTCCAGAAAAGCACACTTTGAAAAAACATCAAACCTGATGGCTGAAATAGCCGGCCTTCGATCAAAATTAGCGCAGCAAATAGAAATAGAAGCTTCTGATTCTTTGCTTAGTTCAATAGCTTCAAAATATAAGGAGCTTGAAAAGTTGAATCATGAGCATTTTAGAAGATTGCGCTCTATTTGTGATGATCAACAGAAGGTCAAGTTTGATAGTATGCTTTTCGATCTTGCAAGAAAAGGGGAATTAAGAAGAAGATCACACTAAACCTTTTGGATATTGAACAAATGATAAGCTACTTTATTGCTTATTATTTTATCCTATGGATATATTCTTAATTATCGTTGGAAGCCTGTTATTGTTAATTGGATTTATAGGCTGTTTCCTACCCATATTACCAGGACCACCCATCAGCTATGTAGGATTAATTGTCCTTCATTACACGTCTTATGTTAGTTTTTCAGACAACTTCTTAATCAGTTGGGGAATCATAACGGCAGTGGTTTTTGGTTTAGATTATGTGATACCATCTTACGGAACCAAGAAATATGGTGGTACTAGAGCCGGTGTAATTGGCTCCATGATTGGATTACTTTTTGGGTTATTCCTTTTCCCGCCAATTGGCATAATAGTAGGACCAATGATTGGTGCATTTATAGGGGAGCTGTTTACGGGGAGAAGCTCAAATGAAGCTTTAAGAGCGGCCTGGGGATCATTTATTGGTTTTTTGCTCGGGACGCTTTTGAAAATGGCAGCTAGTGTAATGATGATCTATTATTTTGTGAAGGCGCTGGTTTAGATTAACCTTCATAGCCAATATCGGCAGGTAAGTTTTTACCCTCTGCGGCTTCCACGGCCAATTCATCGCAACGCTCATTTTCTTTTAACCCTGCATGACCTTTCACCCAAACAAACTTTACCTTGTGTTTTTTATATAGTGGAATAAAAGCTTTCCAGAGATCTACATTAGCCTTGTCTTTAAAATTCTTCTTCACCCAATTCCATAGCCAGCCTTTTTCTACGGCATCTACCACATATTTGCTGTCTGAATAAATAGTTACAGGAGCGCCTTCTTTTTTTATGGTCTCAAGACCTTTAATTACTGCCAACAATTCCATTCTATTATTAGTAGTATTTCTAAAACCTTCAGAAAGCTCTTTGCGATAAGGCTTATCATTAACTTTGGCTAACATAACTACCCCATATCCTCCAGGCCCGGGGTTGCCTTTGGCTGCTCCATCTGTGTAGATAGTAATCATTAAATCAAACCTATATTTTCCTTAAATATTTTTACAGCAATGGCTAAAAGAATGATTCCGAAAACGCGTCTCAAGATACTGAAACCAGAATCGCCAAGTTTTCTCTCAAGCCAGTTGGTAGATTTTAGTACTAGATAAACAAAAGCCAGATTGAGTACAATGCCAACAAGGATGTTGGGCGTTGTGTAAACCGCTCTTATTGATAATATTGTTGTTAAAGTACCAGCACCAGCAATTAAAGGAAATGCTAGGGGGACAATGGAACCTGCTTTGCTTTCGCCATCTGATCTGAAAAGTGTTACACCAAGTATCATTTCCATGGCGATTATGAACATAACTATAGCTCCAGCCACAGCAAAAGAACCAATATCAAGACCAAAAAGGCGTAGGATACTTTGACCAAGAAATAAAAAAACGATCATTAAAACTCCGGAAATGATCGTGGCCCTTCCTGAATGAATTGTGCCCTGTTTTTTCCTAAGATCAATAACAATGGGTATTGAACCTAAAATGTCAATTACAGAGAACAATATCAATGTAACTGAGAAAATGTCTTTGAATGTAAACATTTTGCAAAGCTATAATAAAAGGAAATCTTAAAAGTGTATTTCAGAACAATTTAGCTGATGGTTTTATCTAAAAATTCTAGTAGCATATCTACTTCTTTGTTCTTTATAGCAGGGAAATTAGCGATACGGATTGTGTCATTTTTATACTGACCATAGCCATTTCCTAATATGATACCTTGCTCTTTTGCTTCTTGCTTTAACTTGTCTATTAATTCAGGATTTCCTTTAAGTACCAAAACTGTTTGAGATTGAACTTTTGGGTTGTTGATGAGAGGTTTTATTTCTGTTTTGGAATTGAAAAAAGCCAAGTATTGATTCATTCTTTCTTCTAATACCTGTGAAGTTTTAGATACATTTTGAGCATTTGCTAACACGCTATTCAAAAGGTATAAGTTGAGTACATTGGGGGTATGAGTAGTTTGAGATTTAGCTGCATTATCAACTATATTGTTGAGGCTATTGTAATGTTTTCTGTCTTCATTTTTGCTCAAGATGGCTTTGGGCGAGCATATCAAAATTGACATACCGGCTGGTAAACCAAAGCACTTTTGCACTGAAGCAAACCAGATATCGCCATTTTCAATATTGAGTTTAACGCCACCTAACGAGGAAGTTGCATCTACAGCTATAATATGGTCAGGATATTCCTTCCTTATTTTAGCCATTCTTTTGTTAGCGATACAAGTCCCATTTGAAGTTTCATTTTGAGTTAAGCAAATCAGACCATTTTTGGCTGATAGGTCCAATTCTGACATATTAAGTGCCAGATTAAGATCATAATGATATCCAATGCTTAAAGGCTTAATCTTCTTAGTACTATCAAACCATTTTTTTCCAAAAGCACCATTAAAAAGATGATAACTCAGACCATTGTACGACTGGGCAATAACTTGCCAGCATTCTGTTGCTGAGGAGAGATAAAAGATTTGATAATCATCGGGAACATTAAGTTTCTTTTTCACCAATGCATTGGTATCATCCATTAAGTTCATGAACTCTGTACTGCGGTGATTAATACTTAATATGCCCTCATTATATGCTTGCTTAACATATTGCGGTACTTTATTATAAACACGTGAAGGGCCTGGGTAGAATGTGATCATTTGGGCTCCTTCTTATTGATTAAGTAGGTGATGGCTAGCAAGTAGCCTTCTAGGCCTAACCCTGATATCATTCCTACACACTCTTTGCTAATTATGCTTTTGTGTCTAAACTCTTCTCTTTTGTAAATATTTGAAATATGAACTTCTATTACATCGGTCTTTATGGCCGCTATGGCATCTGAAATGGCTACTGAAGTATGAGTATAACCGCCTGCATTAAGAATTATACCATTATAGCTAAAACCTACTTCATGTAATTTATTTATAATTTCGCCCTCGACATTACTCTGATAGTACTCAAGTTCAATTTCTTTGAAATTAGACTTAATAGTTTCAAAGAAAGACTGAAAGCTTTGATTGCCATAAATGTCTGGTTCTCTAGTTCCTAACAGGTTCAAATTTGGGCCGTTGATGATTAGAATTTTCATATAAATAATGCTTGAGTAAAGCTACAATTTTATATCATCAAGAGATGATTAATTATCAATTTTCATTAGCCCAATGTTTGTAAAACATCTAATTTCAAACATTATGAGTTGGACCTTTCAGATAACGCAGTTCAAAAATTATCTCAAGCTTGAGCGATCTCTTTCTGATAATTCTGTTCAGGCTTATATTAGAGATATTGAAAAATTGAATCAATTTTTTCAGATCAAAAAACTAGAGATTGAACCCTTAGATGTCACGGCTAAAAATCTACAAGATTTTATTGAGTACGTTAATGAGTTGGGGCTGGCACCGCATTCTCAGGCTCGAATTTTAAG
>CAYGNU010000384.1:0-4910 GCA_964351175.1 uncultured Roseivirgaceae bacterium
TTGACCTCCATGGTTCAAGCGAACCAGGCCTGGGACTAACTTTGTCTTTGACGAGTTGCTAGGCAGAACCAATGAACCCAGTAGGCTAGAACATTGGAAGATACCTGTTTTCGGTAACAACCCCCTCTAGACCTAAGAGCCGCGGTCCGGCTTGCCATCCAAGCAATACATTCGTTGCTCTTCGGCCTGGAACGCATAGTGAGCTGGCAGTATTGTCCTGTTTCACGGAACAATGTTCTGAAGCAAAACCGCTTGGGCGACCGCCTGTTCGCGGGTTGCGGCTCCTAGCTTCCTATTCGCATTGGTGAGGTGCATCGCAACCGTGACCTCAGCAATCCCAAGTCGGTCAGCTATCCGGCTGATTCTGACGCCTTGGGCAACCCGCAGCAAGCATTCCTTCTCTCGATTGGAAAGACAGACTTCATCACGCCGTTCCTGAAGAATACAATTCTGGATCGACGTATGGGCGAGCATCGCCGCCAAATGGACCGTCGTGCCGTGTTCGGCTATCCATCGCTCGAAATCCGGAGCACGCATTCGACTAACCACGCTCCGGCCGCTCACAGTGCTGTGGCTGAAAGGAGCCCGAAGAGGGATCGTTAGAACGCAGCGAACGCCGGTCTCCAAAAATTCCTGGGAAACACGCTTTTATTCCGCGCTCAGTTCCTCCTGTGCTTCAATTCCAGCAATGTCCAAAGCCGCCGGCGCAAGCTTGGTCATGGCATGTCGAGCTTGGACGTCATACTGTGCGTAGTTCATTTGCTGATAGTGGGTCATCCGCCAATCTGGCAACGTTGTCAGAAACGATATGCTCGCCTGCGGTTCCGCAGTTCCATAAATGATATCGTCTGCACCCAGTTCGCACATCGCCTGCACAGTCGCGTTCCAGGCATCAAACGCACCTTCGGCACCTTCCAGCATCAAGAGCAAATCAGTGAGGTGCTTGTTCATAGACGTCACCTCAAGGCGTCAAAAGTCCGAGGTAAATCGACTTAGCGACAAGCTGGTCTCGGGTTGTGCAATCGAGAGTTTTCCGGGCGTTGGACAGATGAAAGAGAATGGTTTCCTCTTTGACATTGAGGCGATGCGCTATCTCAGTTGTTCTATGTCCGTTGGCGAGCAGCAGGATGATGTCTTTCTGCCGATTGGTCAGATGCCGGTTACCACGTAACTCTTCCTGATGCAGCATTTGCAGCCGTGTATGTGCCATCACAGCAGCGACTTGCAGCAGGTTCGAGCGGTCACCAAACAGTTTCTTTGTTTCAGCCTCGCTAAAGTTACCTCCAATATTGATACCGCCAAGAAATTGCGGAAGGGGCGAAGGACATGGAAAGGCCATGCCTTGGCGAAGGCCTATGGCGCCAATACTGTCGCGCATCATGTCGTAGAAGCGTGCTGGGACAACAGGGTTCTTCTCGTCCGTGTCGGAACCATACAGGAGTGGTGAGACCTCAGTCGCGCAGTGCTTACCGATATGATCGATTCCAGTGAAGTTCTCTCGAACATAATACTCCATCCACCAGTCAGGACAGGTCGTGTTCCACTGCACGGTCTCAGGGGACGATCCGAACCAGAGATGGACGATGTGCGCACCGGCCGCCTGAAAAAATCCCACAGTCCGCGCCCAAGCGACTTCTTTGCTGCGGGCGTCGCCCAAGTCTTCTACGAAATCTAGCAGGTTCTGATCCATGGACTCCTCCCCTAACCTTTACTCGGGTGGATGGAGCCGATTGTTGATTCGACCTAGATCAAACCTTGCCTTACAGCCACAGCCACCGCGTGTTCTCTGGTCAGCGCTGCTAGCTTACGACGAGCATTCCGAAGATGTAAATCGACTGTGACCACACTGATGGACAACGTTCCGGCGATATCGCTGGAGCGTTGCCCCTTCGCCAGGAGGCCCATGCATTCCAGCTCACGAGCAGAAAGCAAAGGGGAAACGCCGGCCGCGGGAGTTGTTTCAACGCGCCCTATCATGTCTTGGTCGTGACGAGCTTTCTCCGCCAGTTTGCGCCAAGCCAAGCCCACGACGGTCAAAGTGAATAGATTGGTTGTAACCTGAACAGCAGGATCGATGCTATCCTTTTGCGAGCAAATCAATGCGTCATTGAGGGCCGTCAGCAGCAAGCTGGCATCACCTCCACCTTGCTGCGCTGCAGTCAGCATGGACCTATCTATGCCCGCCAGGAGGGTTTGATCTGTCCGTTCGTCGTGATGGCGACACGGTATCGAGAGGTAGTCTAAGAGCAACAAGATAACGTCGGACCGTTGCCCGGTGCGGCGAAGTTCTTTTCGGAACTCTTGGATGGACACGAACCCTCCCCTTTGCCGTGACGAACCTTGACGATTCCTCGGAGTCTACGCATGCGTCTATCGACGGCAAGCTATGGAAAACAATAGGCTCGGATACCCGCCGTACCGTATAGTTCGTACGTCTGGCTTGCGCGGCAACTAGACCTCCCCCTAAACACGCCATCTGTTTGCACAGACATTCGGCACTCACGGTTTCAAACAATAAATCGCGTTGACGGACCACCGCGCAATTTGGGTGCGCTGAAAAGTGAAGTTCTTGTACGTACCGAAAAGATGTTGCCCACCATTAACAGTATGACTCGTTATATCCAACAACCTATGGAAATCTATAGCTTGTTTGGTTTCTTGGTCGGCTGCGATACTTCTGCGTGTTATGGGAGTTATTCTGTTGCGGGGAAAGCAAGTGCGATATTCACTTCTGAACGGTGTTGCGACGTCTGGCCTTGTCGCCGGCGCCCTCCCGAAGACGCATACATGGAGAGTTCTGCGGCCAGCGGCGGTAACGAAGCGTGGGCTCCTCCGGGCAATGCGGGAATTGGGTGTATTGGTCGGCGTTGGCCTTGCGTTGGCTCTGTCAAATGAGCCCACCCATGCGCAGCAGATTGAGCCGAGCACCTATTTCTGGGGGCCGATTTTTGTTGATCTCAACATCTTCGATCTTGAGAACCTCGCTGCGAACGTACTTGCCAACGGCCCGGGTTCGATAACTCTCGTGCCCTTGCCGTCAAACGCAGGCAACTGGGGTCTCAATCCGTCGGTTCCTCCAACGCACTGGTATGACGTCGATCCGTTCACAGAGATTACAATTACAACCGACCAAACTACTATAGGGTCGGGAGAGGATCAGGAATCCGTAAGTTTTGAGTATCTGGATTTTGCGTTCGGACCGAGTTCGGTTAGGCCGTCAATCGGATCCAACTTTGTCGTCAACTACGAAGTGTTCGACGCATTCGATGCGATTGAGACAGTAATTGCAGGCGCTGCCGTTTTTATCCGGAATGACGGTACCGTTCAGGAAAACTTCCTTGAGAGCCAAAGATACGACATAACGGTGGATGACGCTGCCCCGGTAGCAGGCGACATTACATTCAAGTCTCGCAATTCCGACATTCGTATCAAGAATTCTGGCGTTTTGTCTTTCACAGGGCGGTTGGAACACGAAGTGGACCGCGACGGCGAACTGCTGGTCGGAACGGAGTTTTTTGGGAGCAAGGTGCACCTGGAAGGCGTCATCCGCCAGCAAACTCTTAACGACGGGACGTTTGATCCCGACGGCGGTTTGCTAAACCATTCGGAAATTTACATGAAAGGTGGTGTGATCGACGTCAACACGCTGAACAACACCAAGTCATCATATGCTGGAGCTACAGAGGAAGCTGCCCAAATCCGCGTCATGTCCGGCGACAACTTGCTCCTAGCTAATCAAATCACCAATACAGGTCTTTTATCCGTTGAAAACGGGTCGACCCTGACGGTGGAAAGCCAGGATTTCCTGAACCAGGCAGGGTTCGACGAATCTGGTCAGCAGTTGGGTGGACGGCGTGTGGTCGTCGCGGATGGCTCAAATCTGACAATCCGGAACACGAACATGGACAACAGCGGCGGTTTCATGAACGCCCTGAACGGTTCTACCTTGAGCATAGTGGACTCGACCGTGGATGTCGGAAGTGTCGAAGGCTTGGGCTTTACGAATGCACAAATTTCAGGTGGCAGCACGCTGCGCGTCACAAACTCTACACTCCGTGAGGGTGGAGTTGCATTAATCGGTTCGTCTTCGGAGTTTCAAAATTCGGCTCTTGAGAACGTTACATTGGATGTGTCCAGCGGGAGTGTGCTCTTTAAGAGTAACAACTCCGTTGCCGGCGGTAGGATCGCCGGCACAACATCCAACAAGGGCAACCTGGACCTGACAGATGTTGTGTTGAGTGGAACCTACACCCAGAAAAACGTTGTTGAGTTCTCATTCGATGGCCCGACCCATCGCAACACCAACATCCATGGTGATCTGACGAATGAAGGTCTGCTTCATCTCGATGGCTCCTCCACGACTAGTTCCCCTTCCGCAAAAGGTCGAGAAACGAACCTCGTATTCCACTCTCCGATCTCTGTTCTGGATGGAGAGGGTGAGGTCCGTCTGCAATCGAACGGCAAGAATGAGTCAGCTGCCAGGATAGTGGGGGCGACGGGCACCGAGCATCTGATCAACGAGAACAATACGATTGTGGCGGTCGCAGGCAACAGCAACCTGCTTGGCGGGAACACACTGCAGATCACGAACCGGGGAACGATCTCGGCGGATGGCGGAACGCTGATTGTCGATCCGAACGAGGGCGGCTTAGACAATGAGCACGAGATCCTGGCCCGAACCGGCGGCAAGCTGACTATCCAAAACGGGACGATTGACAATACCGAAGGGCTCATCGCGGCGTCCGGACAAGGGAGTAGGATTGACCTCAAGACCGTTCAGATAGCCAATTCTGGCAGCCGGATCGAGAGCAATGACGCGAGCGCTATTGAGTTCAGCGGCACATCTTCGGTCGATGGCGGTAGGATCGCCGGCACAACATCCAACAAGGGCAACCTGGACCTGACAGATG
>CAYGNU010000385.1:0-4892 GCA_964351175.1 uncultured Roseivirgaceae bacterium
ACTTTTGCCTCTAGATAAATCAAAAAGAACTTTGTAGAGTCGTGATTGGGTTTCAATCAATTCTTCAATATTTCTTAGGGTTTCAATTTTTAGTAATCTTTTGGCTGTTGCATTCATTAGCTCAACGTTACCCTCATTATCAAATGAAATTAAACCTGTACTGACATGCTCCACTATTGTATTAAGATAAAGTAGATGCTCTTCTTTTTCCGATCTAGCTTTTCTAAAGGCTTCTAAAACCTGATTGAAAGCAACATTAAGATCTTTAAAGCTTTTTCCAAGTTTGTTATCTGCATTAAAACCTGAAGCAAAATCAGAATATTTAACCGACTCTAAGAATCGGGTAAGACTTCTATTAGTTTTAGATATGAATCGGTAAAGTTCAGTAAGCTGAAGTATAACTAACAATGCAAAAATGATCGTAGTAACAATCATCTCTGGATTGAATCCTGTATAAACTACAATGGACATGGTGAGTCCCATGAATACAACCCTGATGGCTGTACGAAACCTAAAGTCACTAAAGACCATATTTCTCTAATCTACGGTAAAGTGATGATCTGGTTAGGCCTAATTCAGAAGATGCTTGAGTAATGTTGCCATTGTATTTTTTAAGCACTTTTCTTATCAATATTTTCTCAACTTCCTCAAGCTTAAAGTGATCGAGCATTACATTTTCAGCATCTATTGGAGCTTGAGACTGACTATTAAAATTAAAATCTTCGGGCTGAAGAACCTGAGAATTACTCATGATAATTGCTCTTTCAAGAGAATGCTGAAGCTCTCGAATATTTCCAGGCCAATTATGTTTCTGCATTCGAGTCAATGCTCCTTCACTAATCTTGCTAACTTGTTTGTTGTATTTTTTATTATAAAAATGTAGAAAGTGATTGGCCAGCAAAGGAACATCTTCAAACCTGTCTCTTAAAGGCGGTAATTCAATTTCTATAGTATTGATTCGATATAGCAAATCCTGTCTAAACTTATTCTCTTTCACCATATCATATAAAGGCAGGTTGGTAGCGCATAGCAGCCGTATGTCTATTTCTACCTCTTTGTTAGACCCTACACGGCTTACTCTTCTGTTTTGTAGTACAGTCAGTAGTTTGGCCTGTAAAGGCATAGACAAGTTACCAATTTCATCTAAAAAAAGAGTACCATGATTGGCTATTTCAAATCTTCCTGCCCTATCTTCCTTAGCATCGGTAAAGGAACCTTTCTTATGACCAAAAAGCTCACTTTCAAATAAAGTTTCGCTTACTGAACCTAAATCAACATTAATAAACACTTGGTCTTTTCGAGAAGAGTTATTATGAATGGCTCTAGCTACTAGTTCTTTTCCTGTGCCATTCTCGCCAAGAATAATGACATTGGCATCGGTAGCCGCTACTCGGTCAATGGTCTCGAACATTTTCCTTATGGCAGGACTCTGACCTATTATATTATCATAACGATCATTAATCTGAAGGTTGATTTGCTTTTGTTTGCTCTTCAAATCCTCAACCTCTAGTTTACTTTCTCTTAAACGCATGGCTGAGAAAAGTGTGGCTAGTAATTTCTCATTCTCCCAAGGCTTCAATACAAAATCTGTAGCTCCAGCCTTAATCGCTTTTACTGCCATTTGCACATCTCCATACGCTGTTATAAGTACTACAACGGCCGAAGGGTCAATTTCTAATATTTTTTCCAGCCAGTAATAACCTTCCTTACCACTGCTCACGTCCTTGGTGAAGTTCATATCCAGGAGGATTACATCATAATCATCATTCTGGATGAGTGTAGGTATGGCTTCAGGGTTTTTCTCGAGGTCTACAATAGCGAAGTGTCTCTTTAGGAAGATTTTAGCAGCTTTTAACAAATCTTCATTGTCATCTACAATTAATATTCGACCTGATTTACTGGATTGTTCTATCATCATTTATAATCTATGTCAAGAATAATTTCTTGTTTATCAAAGTTGATACCGAGTTATCGGTCAAAAACGATAATAAGGCTTCATTTACTTTAATAGCTGTTATATTAAATAAATTAATTGAAGACCTATACGAAAGCAATACATATTTTGTTCGCTGGCGGACGGTCACGTCCATGAATGAACGATAGCGGACTGTTAAAAGTGTAAAAATAGCTGGTTTAGTGCTGATTAGTTGATTGGCACACTTGTTGGCAATAGGTTTCCAAACTTAAAAGCTCTAATCACTTTTTGATGGATAAGAAAATAAAAAAGAAAGTATGGACATTGAAGCGAATCTCAACGATTGGCGGAATCACATTATTGGTGGCATTTGTTGGTTATCAGCTTTTATTTGCTGACCGTAGATCGAAGCTCAATGTACCAAAGGATAAAATCACTATAGCCGAAGTTAAGCGAGGTGTTTTTCAAGAATTTATACCACAGACTGGTACTGTTGAACCAAGTGTAACTTTTTATCTTGATGCTATTGAAGGTGGTCAGATTAAAAAAATACAAAAAGAAAGTGGCGCGATGCTTAAAAAAGGGGATGTTATTCTTGAACTATCTAATCTTAACCGTGAGCTAAGTGTGTTAAGTCAAGAGGCTAGTTTAAATGAAAGTATTAACAGACTACGTCAGACAAGATTAGGTCTTGAGCAAAATGACCTTTCTCAGCAGCAACAGTTGGCGCTAATAGAAAATCAGCTTAACATTTTGGAGCCTCAGTATAGAAGACAAAAAGTACTTTTCGAAAAGGAACTGATCTCTAGGCAAGAATTCGAACAGACGGAAGCTAATTATAACTACAACGTGAAAAGAAAAGAAATTACTTATAAAAGCTATAAAAGTGATTCAATTTCAAGAATGCGCCAGCTGGTTCAATTGAATGATTCTGAAAGACGAATGATGACTAGTTTAAATGGTGTATCTCAAATCTTAGACAACTTAATTATTAAGGCGCCAATTGATGGTCAGTTAACTGCTCCACAGATGTATGAAGGACAAACTGTTAACCCAGGTCAGAGATTGGGTCAGGTAGACAGAGTGGGAAGTTATAAAGTGAGTGCACAGATAGATGAACTTTATTTGCCCAGAATTTCTACTGGTCTAAAGGCTACAACTCCTTACAATGGAAAAGATTATGAATTGGTCATAACCTATATTTATCCTAATATTAACAATGGAAGGTTTCAGGTAGATATGCAATTCGTGGGTGATACTCCTGAAGGAATTAGAAGAGGAGGGTCGCTCAGGTTGAGAATTGAACTTGGACAATCTTCAGAAGAATTACTGCTCCCAGTGGGTGGATTTTACAAAGATACTGGTGGTAACTGGGTGTTTGTTGTAACAGAAGGTGAAACAAAAGCTGAAAAAAGGAGTATAAGACTAGGAAGAAAGAATACCGAGCACTTTGAAGTTTTAGAAGGCTTAGAACCAGGAGACAGGGTAATTACCTCATCTTATGATAACTTCGGAGATAATGAAGTACTCGTATTACAATAAAAAGGTCAAAACTTAACATAAAATTAAAAACACTACAACTATGATTAAAATCAAAAATTTACAAAAAGTATATACTACTGATGAAGTAGAAACAACTGCACTCAATAGTATAAATATCGAAATAAAGGAAGGTGAATTTGTAGCTATCATGGGGCCGTCAGGATGTGGAAAGTCCACTTTACTTAATATTTTAGGATTATTGGATAATCCAACCGATGGTGAATATCACTTTGGTGAGCATGAAGTGTCTAAATACTCTGAGAGACAAAGAGCTCAACTAAGAAAAGGATCAATTGGATTTGTATTTCAAAGCTTTAACTTAATTGACGAGTTAACAGTATTTGAAAACGTTGAATTGCCATTATTGTACTTAAAAGTACCTTCTACTGAGCGTAAGCAAAGAGTAGAAGAAGTGTTGGAGAGAATGAATATCATGCACAGAAGAAATCACTTTCCGCAACAGCTTTCTGGTGGTCAGCAGCAAAGGGTGGCAATAGCTAGAGCAATTGTTGCTAAACCAAATGTTATACTAGCGGATGAACCGACTGGTAATTTAGATTCAGCAAACGGAGAGGAAGTAATGAAGCTTCTAGCTGAGTTAAATGAAGAGGGAACAACTATTATCATGGTAACTCACTCTCCTTATGATGCAAACTATGCTCATAGAGTGATCAACTTATTTGATGGTAAGGTTGTAACTGAGAACATCAAGGAGCAATTCCATATATAAGAGATTAACACTTAAAATATAACCCTGAAAATCAGGGTTATATTTTATTTTGATACTAGGTAATGCAAGGTACTGAACAAAAAGTTTATCATAGGTGCAACCTATTTTAGACTTATGTAGTCTATTGAAAAACCAAGGTCAAAAACTCGTCTGCCGAACAGGCAGGCTCAAACAACACACTCATGATTAAGAATTACCTCAAAATCACTTTCAGAAGCCTCTGGAAAAGTAAAGTATTTGTACTTATCAATATTATTGGAATGGGACTGGCTATTGCTTGTAGCATTGTAGCTTATCTCAATTACGATTTTAACGCCAATTTTGATAGTAACCAGTTGAATACTGATAACATCTATAGGATAGATGGATATAGAACATTCCGAGAAAAAGAGCAAGCTTTTGGCATATCACCTGTGCCATTAGGCATGGCAGTTAAAGAGAATATTGGTGATATAGATGAGGTGATGCGTTATATGCCGTCAGGAGGTAATTTTAAAGTTGGTGATGAGTTGTTTAATGAGAATTTCACTTTTGTAGATGACAATTTCTTTGATTTTTTCACTTTCAATATTACTGCAGGAGATGCTTCAGCATTAAAAGACAAAACAAGCATTTTAATTAGTAAGCGTGTTGTTGAAAAGTATTTTCCTGAAGGAGACCCAATGGGTAAAACGCTAACTCATTTTACAGACAATGGTCCTAGAG
>CAYGNU010000386.1:0-4885 GCA_964351175.1 uncultured Roseivirgaceae bacterium
TTCATATAGTTCATCTGAACTCTTAGCTAATTCTTTCCCGTCAGGGGCAATAGCAGGGTACTTGATTTTGTTAATTTCATTATAGATAGCAATACGTTTTTCTTGATCGTCTAATTCTTGGTTAGCTACAACATTGAATATTTTAACAGGAATCTGAAACTCCTGAAATAATTGGTATAGTCGGAACCTTTCTTTAATATGCTCAGCATGGTTTCGTAGAGTTTGATTATAGGGCTTTGGTTTTAAGTTTGTTTTACGCACTGATTCATTCATCCAACTAGAATCATCTCGCATCATTCTTGCATATGAGCCGCTCAATTCATCATATTTTTTATAATTTAATGAATGAGGATATTTGTCGCCTTGCAAGTCCCATAGTGCATCTTTGACTGTTCTTGGGTTTTTAAAAGTAGCTTTGGGAGCTAGAATTGGCCGTTCTTTGACTTTTATATTCTCTATGTCTTGTAGGGATTTCCAAAAGCCGTTACCAGAAACAATACTTAATTTCTGGGCAATATCACTCCTTAAAGCCAAAACCATTACTCTTGGGCGATGTTGGGGAGCTCCATAATGCATGGCATTGACTTCTACTAATTGAGTAACATAACCTGAGCCGATAGATTTTAGAGCAATATTTATTTGTTCAATGGGCGCGTCTTCACCATGTTTACTGAACTTTTGCTTAATGCCAACAACATTTTCAATTAGAACTGCTTTAGGTCTGATATATTCAATAATTTCTAAGAATTGCCAAGGAAGTTTGTTTCGTACATCATTAGGGTTTCTTCTTCCTGCTAATGAAAAGCCCTGACATGGTGGGCCACCTGCGATTAAATCAATATCCTCACATGCCAAACTATTCATAATTTGTTTATTAGACAGAACTTCGCCAACTTCGCCAACTACAAGCCTGTTATGGTATTGTTTCTCAATAGGGAGAGATAAGTGGCGTTCCCAATTGTCACCATTAATTCGTTCAATGAAATTGTGGTAAAATGTTTCCGCTGCCATTGAAGACTTCTCAACAGCTAGCACCAGCTCGAAACCTGCTTTCTCGAGACCTAGTGACAAACCGCCACAACCGGCAAATAGATCAATATATTTCATGCGACAATAATACTACTCAATATTTGGGGAGTCCAGGGTTTTTTGCCCTGATTTGTATAATATACCGTGAGTCTCTGAATTAACACTGATTATTGCAGTATTTTCTGTATTGTTGATTTAGATGCTTCGTAACATTGCAAGTATATTAAGATTTAGCTAATAAAATAATACGAATAATCTTTGTAGATTAGTTTATGCGAGTTAAAAATAGAGTAACGCAATCTGGTCTAATTTTAGAAAGAGAGGAGTAAGTTTTACTAATCAGTAAGTTATTATCTTCGTTTATTTCTAATTCATTGAGTTCATGATCTTGTGTGTAATGCAGGCACATGTAATATAGCTCAAACCACTTTACCCAAAGATTGTTTTTAGGTTTCCAACCAATACATCCAAAATATTGATTTTGTAGTTCTATTGACTCGATAGACATACCACATATTTTAAATGTGTAGAGATATAAATATCGCTCAAATTCTTCTTTTAGGGCTGTGATCCAATATAAAAATTCATTTTCATCCAATGCATTCTGAATCCGCTTATCAAAGATTTTATCTTGATAATGATAAACAGCATTTCTACATTTTCTCAGTATTTCTACGAAATCACTATATTTGGATAGCAGCTGATTTATTGATTTATCATCTTCTTTAAGCTCTATCCATCCTTCAATAACCACATATTGAGCTGCTAGAAAATGTACAAAAAGCCCTGTGAAGCTTGATCTATCTGTGTCTTCATGTAAATTTTCCTTAAAGTGTTTATATTGAATATCAGCCCAATGTATGTATTGTCCCCATGATATTATTCGATTAAAACGTACTTCATCCATTTTATTTCTTTGCAGCCTTTCTCTCTTGTGCGTTAATTCGGTGGCACTCTTTACAAACCGCTTGTAAAATAGCAGATTTGTGGGCCTCCATGACATAAAGGACGGCAGGATTATGTTCTGGTAGCTTAAAGCATTCTTCGTTCCACCAGTCAAAGGTATCAAATGCAATATCCCAGTCATCTTTGCGCATAAGGTTAAGCGCTTTTTGGCAAATTTCTTTGAATTCGGGCTTTACATGGTCAACGTCACTGGACTCTGTGCTGCAACATTTTTCACAAATTGGGTGTTTGTCTTTGTATTTAAACAAAAGGGGCTGAATTTCTCGTCTCAGAGCTTCAGTTAACAGCGAAATTTCAGTAGGTGGGCTTATGCACTTACTCCAAGAAACCTTGCACCATTTTTTCTCTAAGAAAAATCCATAAAAATCATATTTTCCGCTATTCCTACGCATTTTTTTAAATTTACTTGGTCTAAGTTTTTCACGGGAACAGAAGTAATGTTTTTCTAAAATCAAATCTGATATGAATTCAGCCTCAAATTCTTGCTCAAACCCAATGGCGTTAACGATTGAGCGAACCTTTTCTTTCGTTTGAGTTTTATTAAGGCCTTTAAAATGAGTTTTTCTTTTAGGCACTTCATAGCTCCAATATTATACTTTTACAATTTATGTTAGTTTTATCTTAAACTACCTGTTTAAGATCTTTTGCTTTCTTGAAATGCAGTTGATCTAAAAATTGTATGACATTTAAGGTTTGCGTAGCCAGCTTTTTTAATTCTGTCTCAGATAAGTATTCTAAGTGTGTGATATCTTGCGTTGTACCGTGACTTTCAGGATTGGTTTTTTGCTTTATTTCCGTAAGCACAGCTCTTAGTGTAAGGTTATCAATAATTCCTGAAACATGATCGAATTTATTAAATAGCATGGCATCACAGGTAACTGTGCCAATTAGAGAATCAAACATCGCTGGTAAAAATTTATTATCCTTATTTCTAAGGCGAGCAAATTTGAATGATAAAAATGCCTCTAATACTACTCTGATATAATTAGGCAGATAGTCTTTTGCATGTTCATGTGAAATATTCCCATCTACATAAGCCTGAATTTTTCCAAGTTTTTGGAAGTAGGATGTTTGGTAATTTCTTAAGCTGTTAGGTAGAGGCAATATACTGCCTTTTTCCACGTACAGATCGGCACGAACTTTACACTGGTCTGGATCAATGAGGTTGCTTATAAATTTGAGAAATATTATGTTGTGGCTCAAAATAATGATTTGTTGACATCCATTCCAAGCCTCGATAATAGGTTGGTTGTTTTCGTCTTTGCCTTTCTGGGCTTTTGGCAATAGCATATCCTGAATTACAAGAGCGGTAGAAAAGAGTCTATTTTCGTCTAAACTTGAAACTGGGTCATCGATAACGACTATAAAATCCTCTTTCTTCACTTGCGGATTGTCTAAAACTTCATGGTGGTATTTACTTAGGAAGTATGCAAATGCAAGTGCTGTTTTTTCACCTTCGCTTAAGGAGTGCTGAATACCTTTCTTCGGAGGTGCATTATGATGATGGACTGTGATTTCCTCATTGTCTTGAGTGCTAATTACAAAATTATTGATACAAAAGCGGGCTAAAAACTTATTCACGTAATCGGATTCTTTCTTGAGTTTGGAAAGTTCGGCTACTTTTTCTTTATCCTTTAGTATCATTGTAGCTTGAATGGATTCATAAGTTTGTTTTAAGAAGTGAAAAAAGCTAATCCCACCAATTTTATGAGGAACTTCAAGTTCTTTGCTTTTAGCGTGCTTCTTTCTGGCTTCGGAAGCTAATATTCCAGCTTTACTATCAAGTTGTTTCCAGAAAAGTTTTTCGCAACTAGCTTTAGCATTTTTGCTATTAAACCGAGCAGACTTTAAGCGGTTCAGAATTTTGTTTTTGACTGATATAAGAGATGTAGCATCGATGCGGAATTGTTCAACAGCTTGGATTAGGCCTTGAACATAACCCTGTTGGTTTTCTGTGGGGACAAAGTCAATAGATTCTTTTTTACTATCAAACAGCGCTTTCACAGTTTTTATTGAGTCTTTTATAGTTTGATTTTCTAGGCGCGAAATCGCTGCTTTCTCATCTTCTGTTGCAGCATCTTGATAGCTGTATTCAGCTAATAAAGTCTGAATACGCATGCTTTGAGATTTTTTTATTTGGGACTCTGTTTGCAGTTCTTCCAGAGCGGTGTTAGCATCGTCGATTTCCTTCTTTAAAGCCGATAGCTCATCATTGAAGAAGTCATCGTAAGTAGTAATTAATTCTTCAATATTTGAAAGCGTGCTGTCGCATAGGGGGCATCTTGTCTTGTCACTATTGATTCGTAATAGAGTAGCACCATCTTCAAACCAGTTCTGAATTGAGGTGTGCTCAAGAACGTGTGCTTTCAGCATATTAATCTTATTTTGAACTTTCTCTCGGGCATTTCTTGTTATTGATTTTGTAATAGTTCCTAGCATATCATCAGGCAAAATGCCACAATTCTGAGTTATTTGGCTAAGATCAAGAATAGCACGCTCCATGGCTTCTGGATCTTTGGAGGCTTTGAATTTTGAAAACTCATCTTCGAGAGCTCTTAACAGCACATCTTCATCCTCTAGAGGTGCTTGTTCAGGGAAGTTTACGAAGGTGATTGAGGGCATGCGCTTCCCCACAATATTCTCATTCCATGTTTTTGAAAGGTCTTTCTTAAGACTATTAAATAGCCTTTCAAGGTCATTGAGTCCACTTTTAACAATTTCGTTTTTTGTGTTTTCTCTAGTAATAATCTCGTCAATTTTCTTTAAGGCAGGGTTGGATAGCTGCTCTGTTGTAACTACTTTTTTGAAATTCTTTACTTTTGCTTGTGTTCCGTCATAAACGTGGTCAGTGACAAAAGCAGAATTAAAGACATAAAGTTTCTTTCTATCA
>CAYGNU010000387.1:0-4875 GCA_964351175.1 uncultured Roseivirgaceae bacterium
ACAAGTGACATGAGAGCTGAAATAAGCAAACGTAGTGAGGAGGCCATCAACACATTAAGAGTAAAGCTAAATATCGCTTCCAAAAATGAGCTAGAAGAACTTGAGCATCGTGTGACCGATTTAGAAAGATAGTGATACTATTAGCTAATTATGCTTATTCAAAATCTGTTTTAAAATAGATTGAGAGTGACCTCAGTTATTTATCCATTTAGGTGAAAATCTAATACTTCGATAAAGAAGTGGATCACTGAAGAAATATATCAAGAATTTTTCGAACAGATACTTGTCCTTTATCAGTTCTATGAATATTGAGGCGATTGATTAAATGTCAGTATGACTAAATATTATGTCACTTAACTCTAGGTTTTAAGATGTGTTAAATCATCAGCATCGTTGACTGTGATCATTACAATTTATCAGATTCATAGCTTACTTTATTGAGCAATAAAAGAGGTTGATATGAAAAAGATATTAGTTCCAACAGATTTTTCAGAGTTTGCCGACATGGCAACGGAGGTGGCTATTTTACTGGCAAAAAATACCAGTGCCGAAATCCACTTTGTTCATTTAATGGATATACCGGTTGATTGGGTAAACCTGATAGGGGAGGACCAAAAGGAATGGTACCCCGATGTCACTTCCAAAGTGAAGCTAGCGCACAAGAAGTTAGGTGAATTAACCAAAAAAGTTGAAAAAGCTAGGGTAAAAGCAAAAACACTTATTCAGTTTAATGCCAATTATAATTATTTGATTGAGTATAGCAATACATTTAGTTGTGATTTGATTGTGATGGGGTCTCACGGAACAAGTGGTATTGCAGAGTGGTTTATTGGTTCTAATACACAAAAAGTTGTGCGTAATTCAAAAGTGCCAGTGATCACTATTAAGCATCGTTTCAAATCTACTGCAATAGATGAAATTGTGTTTGTTTCTGATTTTGAGCAAGATAACTTTCGATCATTTAAATTTGTGCTTGATTTTGCGCGAATTATGCGTTCAAAAATACATCTCCTTTTTATCAATACGCCCTCAAATTTCACTGGAACTCCAATTATTGAAAAAAGGATGAAGTTCTTTATTATAGAAGGGGGAGACTTGATTGCTAAGACAGCGGTATTTAACTCTGATAATTTTATGAAAGGTCTTGAATATTCTATGAGTAAGAGCAATCAGTTTTTGGCAATTGCCACACATAGTGGTAAAAATACCCTCACGGAAAAAGTAATTAATCATTTGGATAACCCCATCTTGAGTATTCCTATTTAGGCTTAATCATTATAAAAAAGAATAACCTATTTTATGATGGGTCATTTGAAGTTGGATAACCTGCAGTGACCAATATCAAGGGTTGCTTTGACAGTCATCATTTCTATCAATACTGTTTTATACTACCTTTAATTAAAAGAATCACATAAGTCATGAAACGTATACTTGTCCCAACCGATTTTTCAAAAACAGCCTACGAGGCATTTGACTTTGCTCTTCAACTATCCTCAGCCCTTAAGGCAGAGGTAATGGTATATCATGTAATAGATTTGCCTGCCAGCTTGCTTATTGAATACCCTTTTCATGACGATGTTATTAAAGAAATGAAAAGGCAAGCTCGAGCTAACTATAGTAAATGGGCTAATAAAATAGACCCTAAATACACAAAGGTTAAATTTTTTGTAGAGCAAAATTCTGTTATCTCAGCAATTACAAAATTTATAGAAAAGGAAAATATTGATTTAGTGGTAATGGGCACTGAAGGTGCGAGCGGCATAGCCGAAATTATTATAGGCTCAACTACAGAAAAAATTGTACGCCTATCAAAGGTTCCAGTGTTCTCTATAAAAAAATCGGTAAAGCTCTCCAATATAAAAAATATCATATTCCCATCTGAACTCACCTTACATGAATCTAGTCTGGCAACCAAAGTAAAAGAGTTGCAAGACTATTTTGATGCCCATTTGCATATTATTTATGTGAATACGCCCACTAATTTTAAAAAAGGAAGTGAAATTAATGCACTGATGAATGATTACGTCAAGCATTATGGATTTAGTAATTTTTCTACTCATATCGTTTCTGACATGTTTGAGCAATCAGGCATAAACGCCTACACCAAGAATGTTTCAGGCGCGCTAATAGCTATGGGTACACATAGCAAAAAAGGAATTGCACACTTTTTTACAGGAAGTATTGCTGAAGATTTAGTGAACCACGGAGAATGGCCAATTTGGACCTATTCTATTATGAAATAGAAAGGGTAATTCTGAAAATGTACCTGAATTACTATTTGAAGATTTTTTAAATCCAATCTATCTTAAAAGAGCTGCTAGTATTTTTTTGTCATTGATTAACATCATTCTAGTGGAGCTCTTAGATCATTTACAACTAGCTATAAAAGGCAGAGCTTTACTCTAGTAATAACAAATAGCAAAATCATGAAAAAATTAGTAGTAATGATCTTAACACTGATGTTATCAGTGGGAGCTTTACTAGCGCAAGATCAACAGCAGGACAGAAAGAGGATTCAGGATCATTTGATGTTAAAAGATGGTAAAATGATTCAAATCAAAGATGGTGAACAGGTGATGCTTCAAACTAAGCTTCAGCTCAAAAACGGTACAACCGTTAACCCAGATGGTACATATCAGCTTCAAGAAAGAAAGATGAAGCAACTAAAAGAAGGTGAATGCCTAGATATGGAAGGAAAACGCTATCGAAATCGCGAAAAATTTGAATTGAAAATTCAGCGTGAAAGAAATAAAGAAATGAGGATGAAAGAGCAAAATAAGAACAAGATAAAAGGTGGAAAGGAGAAAAATGGAGGTGGCAAAGGAAAGAATAACTAGTGGTTAGTTACTTCTATTATCCTATCAAAGAAAGTAATAAAGAGTTTGTATATGAAAAGGGGCCTGATAATATTATTTGTATTGGTGAGTGCCTTATTAAAAGCGCAATCTGAAGTGGAAGAGCATCAATCTACAATAAGGGTAGGTGTTAAATACACTAATGACTATGTATTTATGGGGCGAACAGACTCTCTAGAGGCCCCTTATCTAACACCTTCAATTACGTATTTTCATAAAAGTGGATTCATGGCCAAGGGTTCCTTTTCATATCTTACAGCACCTAATCAAAACAGAATTGATTTATCTGTTCTTACCATAGGTTATAATGCCAGTGGCAAGAATCTTTATGGCGGAGGCTCTTTGAGCGGTTATTTTTTTAATGATCAAAGCTATAGCGTCAGTTCTGCTTTGGGGGGCTTTTTAAATGGTTATATTGGCTACGATTTTCTTTTGTTTGAATTAAGTGCAGATGGGAGTCTTGGGTGGAGTGAAAGTCTGGATTTTTTTACTGGCCTTGAGTTGTCAAGAACATTTTACATGTTTAAAAATCACTTATTAATCACACCATCTGTATATGCTAATGCCGGATCTCAGAATTATTACAATGAATATTATTCTACTAGAAGCTCTAAAATTACTCAGGGGAAAGGGTATGGTAAGGGTGCTGGTGTAGGCTCATCTAATACAACTTCATCTGGTAGTACCATAGTAATAGTAGAAGAGGCTTCAGACTTCAAGGTATTGGATTATGAATTTAGCACTGCTATTACCTTTAAAAAGGATAAATGGCGATTGGTTTTTATTCCAACATATGTCATACCAGTGAATCCGTCTACTGTAACTGTGGATGAGAGTATTGTATTTGAAGAAGCCTTAGATAATGTTTTCTTTTGGTCTTTAAGTTTAGCCTATTCATTTTAATCAAAAAGTATGATAATTATCGTTTTTGGTCTTCCAGGTTCAGGTAAGAGCTTTTTTGCCTCTAGGCTGGCTGATAAGTTATCTGCAGACTATATCAATACAGATAAGGTCAGAAAAGAAATGTTTTCAACACCAGGTTATGCAGATGAAGAAAAAATAATTGTGTACAAAAGGGTACTTGATGAAGTCTATCATTATGCTCATGCCAAAAAAGATCTTGTAGTAGATGGTACTTTTTATAATCAGGATATCCGATCTGACTTCGTTAAAATTGGGAATGATTTGAATATGGATTTAAGATGGATTGAGGTGGTTGCCGATAAGGATATTGTTAAGAATAGATTAGCTGTAAAGCGACCTTATAGCGATGCAGATTATTCTATTTATAAGCTTATAAAAAAGCAATATGAGCCTTTTGAAAACGGGCGTTACCTCAGAATTCAGTCGGAAAATAATAACATTTCCGAGATGTTGAAACGTGCTGAAGAATATCTGAAACACTAACGGGAAATAATGGATCAAGCTCAACTAACCTTATTAATTCATGAAGGAAAATTCCCTGTAAGTTGTAATAAAGCTGAGCTCATAGAAACGCACATCTCATGGGTGATACTTTGCGATCATATGGTATTCAAAATTAAGAAGCCCGTTCACTATCACTTTCTAGATTTCTCTACCTTAGAAAAGCGTCATTTTTATTGCCAGCAAGAGATATTGCTCAATCGCAGGTTGGTTCAAGATGTATATTTAGGTGTTGTGCCTATTGTCTCAAGGCACGGAAAGATTGAAATTGTCTTAAAAGAAGATGAAGATGTTATTGACTATGCGGTAATGATGACACGGTTAGATTCTGATAGGAGAATGGACCTTTTGTTGGAACGGAATGAGGTAACTCCAGAACATATAGAACAAATAGCAGAAATGCTCGCCAGTTTTCATGCGAAAACAAAAAGTATTAAGGGTGCAGACCATTTGAACGTTCAACATAATTTTAATGATCTGATGCAAGAAAGAATCCATATCGAGGAGAAGCTAGGCCGGAGGTATGGCCTTCTAATTAAGCAGGCGGTAAGAAAATCTAGCGATTTCATTGCTATTAATAAGAGATTGTTAAAAG